>JBNMGX010000123.1:0-6346 GCA_050872465.1 Hallerella sp. | reverse complement strand
CCGGCAGCCTTCGTCCATGCATCGACATGGCTCCACGAGCTTCCGTTGTCCGCCGATTTCCAGAGACCCCTGTTTTTCGAGCCGTAAAACATCACATCGGAATTGTTCGGATCGATGGCGAGAGCTTCGCCGTTTCCGCGCCCCATCCCGTTTCCGTGAGCCTTGAACCAGGTGACGCTTCCGCCTTTCACGCCGGTCGAATCCCACGTGTAGATGACTTCCCAGCTATTTCCCCTGTCCGAGGACCGGAGAAACGCCGTACGTCCGTCATTCCAGTAGCTAGTCCCCGCCACCATATAGACCTTTCCGCTTTCCTGCGGATCGACCGCGAGAGCTTCCACGCCCAGAAGCCCGCGTTCCGAGACATCGACCCAGTCCATCATCGAAACCCACTTCTCGGACGTTTCGTCCCAACGGTAAGCTCCGCCGACATCCGTCCGGGCGTAAAAGAGGTTTTTATCGACAGGAGAGGCTATCACGGCAGAGACAAAGCCTCCGCCTCCCATCGTGACATTGCTCCAGATAAAATCCGAAGAGGATTTCGCGGAAAAAGCGAACGAAAAAGCCGCAAACGAAAGCAGCGAAACTTTTTTGAACAAGGCACACCACCTTTTTAGCCTATAATCTATATCCAAAGCGGCAAATTGAAATTTTTTCCGTGCGAAATATTTTGCATTTCCTAAGAAAAATTTTGCCGGATAGGGGAAATTCGTTTCGTTTTTGTCTATTTTTAGGCTATGCAGATTACAAACGCTTCCCAACTTCGCGGGGTTTTCCCTGCCCTCTTTACGCCCATCAAGGACGACGATCCCAAGCACCTCAGGAATTCCATCGATTTTAAAAAGATGGGCCAGATGATTGACGATGTCATCGCCGCAGGAGCCGCAGGAGTACTTCCCGCCGTAACCACAGGCCAGAGCGCAACGGTCTCCCCGAGCCAGCATCTCGACATTATCAAGTTTACGCTCGACTATGTCGATAGGCGCGTTCCCGTCATCGCCGGCGCAGGCTCCAACTGCACGCGGGAATCCATCGAAATCATCGAGAACGTCCAGAAGATAGCCCCGGTCGCGGTTCTCTGCGTGACCGGCTACTACAATAATCCTCCGCAAGAAGGACTCGTCGAACATTTCCTCACGATTAGCCGCGAAACCGGTGCGAAAATCGTCATCTACAACGTCCCCGGAAGAACTTCCAGCTACGTCCATCCCGACACGCTAATCCGGCTCGCCGAAGACAAGAACATCATCGGTCTCAAGCAGGCCGTGGAATTTAAAATCGGGGAAAAGTATCACGAAGACACGCTCCGCGTTATCAAGGAGACGAAGGACAAGGACTTTGCCGTCATGAGCGGCGAGGACGCCTCGTTCATCGACCTTCTCGAAATGGGCGGAACGGGCCTCATCAGCGCATCGGGCAACATCCCCGAAGCCTGCAAGATTTTCGTGGATCTCTATAACGCTTTCCAGAAGGGCGAGTTTACCAAGTGCGACGATTTGCAGGACGCTGCCCGGGACTATGTGGAAACCACGTTCTGCCGCAAGAACCCGATTCCGCTCGGAACGCTTTTCAACAGCCCGCTCTTCCTCCCGCTTGTGAGCGTCCGGGAAACAGCACGAGGCGACGAGGCTGAAGCCCGCATCCTGAAGCTCATCCGCGAAAAGGCGCCTTCCCTTCTCAAGTATCACCAATAAGGAATTCAAAATGGCCGAAACAAAAACTGTCACCGATGAAATTTTCGAGAACCTGAAAAAATTAGGGTTCTTGCCCGTTCCCGTCCAGGAAATCAATTCCGATGCGGAAACGGTCCGCTACTTCGGCGGGACATTCCAGGAATTTGTCGAAGTGGCGAAAGCCCTCGGTTCCAAGTGCGTCTTTGTCGAAACACTCTACCTCGAAGACGACGAGTTCTATTACGATTCCGGCGAAGAATGCGACGACGATTCATGCTGCTGCTCCTGCAAGGACGAGGGCGAAACAGTCGAAGACAAGTCCGAAGACGGCAAGGAAGCCCCGATCTGGCTTGACCCGGAAGATCTCGACGGCATGGATCTCGCACTTCTGAAACCGAAGCTCGACGATTACAACGAACGTATCGGCGACGAATGCGGCGTGCGTCTCACGCTCCCCGGACCGGACCATGTACAGGTCGAAATTTTCACCGACTGGTATAACGAGTTTGCGACGCTCGTCGATGAAGCCTCGGAAGAAATCGAGCTAGACCCGAAAGCGGCCCTCAAGAAAATGCAAGACGCTTACGCCAAGGAAAACGCCGAAGAAGAAAACGGCTGATTTTCCGAAATTCCAAAAACGGACCGTTCGATTTTCCGAGCGGTCTTTTTTTGTTGCGCAGACATCTAGGTTCTAGGAATTAGTTCGCAGACGTCTAAGCTTTTCGAGAAGCGGTATGAGGGACACGGGACGCGAAAAATTTGACATTGCATGTCTAGGCTTTTTGTTGCGAAGCAACCTGTTGGTCAAGCTGCCGACAGGCAGGCCTACCCGGCCAGGGGTGTGTCAGAGCTTAGTGGATAGAGCTTAGAGCAGTGAACGGTTCGGCTTCTAGAATGCGGAATATCAATGTCCGCAAATCTAAGTTCTAAAATCTCAGCTCCAAGTTCCGACGATGCTCCAGGATGACGCAGAAGTAAAAGTTCGCTCAGCTGCCCTCATCCCTCTCACCGCGTCCCTTGTCCCGTTTAACTACTGATTCCTGTCTCCTGATTCCTGACTTCTGTCCACTATCAACTAATCCCTATTCCCTTCTCCCTCATCCCGCTAACCATATCCCGCATCCCATCAAACAACTGATTCCTAATTTCTCTCAACACTTCACCTCTGACCACTGATCACTAGCCACTACCAACTGATTCCTAATTCCTGTTTCCTGACTACTCTCAACAATCAACTAAATTTCTATCTTTCCCATCGAGGTTTGTATGAAAAAAACGATTGTCGCTTTGCTGTTTTCTGCGCTGTTCGCCTTTGCGGAAAATCTGACGGTGGAAGGGAAACTTGCCGAAATCGCCGGGAAGATGCCGCCAAACGATCTTTATAATTACGTGTATGTGTTGAAGTACAAAGTAACGAAAGTTGTCGAAGGAAAATTTAACGGCAAGGAAATCCTGGTGGGCGTCTATAATCCGCTTACTCCGCGAGGCCAGGTGACCGACAAGATGGCGTCAAAGTCGAAGGGAAATGTCCGGGCTTTTCGCACGGGCGACAAGCATCTTTTGAAACTGGTCCCGCTGGAGGGAAATTACGACGGAGCCGTGGAGGATGAATACTTTGACGACGATTCGGAACGCTTTCTCGCGGTAGAAGTCCTCGACGCGAAATAGTCCGATGGTCTTTTCTTCGCAGGTTTTCCTCTTCTATTTTTTGCCGGTATTTTTTGCCGGATACTATTTTCTGCTTTGGCGGCATGCGAAGCATTCCACGCTGAATTTTTTCATCACCGTTTTCAGCTACATCTTTTATGGCTGGATGGAACCGTGGCTCGTGCTCTTGATGTTCGGTTCGACATGGGTGAACTACTTTGCCGGTAAGCAGATTTCCGCATCGGGCGCTTCGAATTTCCGGAGAAAGACTTCGCTTACTTTATCTGTAATCGTCAACCTGGGAACGCTCGGCTTTTTCAAGTATTACATGTTTGCGATGGGCGGCGTGAACCTGCTCGTGCAGATGTTCGGACTGGAACCGTTTTCCGTTTTGCGCGTACTCCTGCCGGTGGGAATCTCGTTCTATACGTTCCAGGCGATGAGCTATACGATTGACGTCTATCGCGGCGATGCGCCTCCGGTCAAGAATTTCGCCACTTTCGCCTGTTATGTTTCCCTTTTTCCGCAGCTGGTCGCAGGGCCTATCGTCCGTTACAACACGGTTGCCGAGGAACTGGAAAATCGTACGCATACCTGGGAAAACTGGATGCGTGGCATGATTTACTTCTGCCTGGGCTTTGCAAAGAAAATCCTGATTGCGAACCAGGTGGGAATCATCGCGGACCGCGTCTTCGGTGCGGAAAGCCCCGGTGTCGTGAATGCCTGGTGGGGGGCTGCCGCCTACATGATGCAAATCTACTTTGATTTTTCCGCTTATTCGGACATGGCGGTGGGCTTAGGCCTGATGCTTGGGTTTCATTTCCCGCGGAATTTCAACGGTCCTTATCGCTCGGGAAGCATTTCCGAATTCTGGAGCCGCTGGCATATTTCCCTGACGACCTGGCTGAAAGATTACCTCTACATTCCGCTGGGCGGAAATCGCGTTTCCCGGCGACGGACGTATGTGAACCTTTTTCTGGTGATGTTCGCTTCGGGTGTTTGGCACGGTGCGGCGATGACTTTTATTTGCTGGGGACTTTACCATGCGTTCTTCATGATTGTCGAGCGCGTAAACGGCAAGCGGGCGCTGTATGCGAAGCTGCCGAGATTTGCACAGGTCGTTCTGACGCAAATCATCGTACTTTTCGGGTGGGTGCTTTTTCGTTCGCCGGATCTCTCTTCGGCAGGGAAGATGTGGGGCGCGATGCTCGGGCTTTCGCCTGTAAATCCCGCAAACCCGATCCTTTCGGCGGAAATTTTCACGCCGACTTCGATTGTGTTTATGCTGCTCGCCTTTGCCTACGCCTTTTCGCCTGTTCGCGCCTATGACTGGTGCCAAAAAATTAGCGTCCCGCGCCTTGTGACCGCTTTTGCCCTTTTCGCTTTTGCCGTCCTCGCTCTTTTTACGCAAAGCTACAACCCGTTTCTGTATTTCCAGTTCTAGCCGGGATGCGGAACCGCGGATGTTTATGTTTTTAGGATAAGGGACACGCTAAGCGGGAAACGGGAACTCGGAGCGATTGTTTAGGGCTTAGGGCTGTTGACATTTAACTTTCGGGAAACAGCAAGCGGATCACGGGATGATGTCATTCCCGTGCTCCGACACGGGAATCTCCGTACGAGATTATCGGGGCAAGCCCGACAATGACAGTTGAGCGACATCTTGGTGGATGACGTTGATGAAAATGTTCGCTCGGTCATCCCACGTCCCCTCTAACCACTATTCACTGATTCCTAATTCCTGTCTCCTGATTTCTATTTCCTGTCTCCTGATTTCTATTTCCTGAATTCTATCAACTAATAACTAATCACCATCCACTGATTCCTGCCTCCTGATTTCTATTAACTTAACAATCGTTACAAAATTTTCTATATTGATGCTCGCTGTGCAAATAGGCGCGGCAAATGCCCTCATAGCTCAAATGGATAGAGCACGCCCCTCCTAAGGGTGAGATCTACGTTCGATTCGCAGTGGGGGTACTTTTTTACCCATGAAGCGACATTACGCCTTGTTCACGATTATTTTTTTTGTGATGCTGCTTTTGCCCGCATCATGGGATTTTGCGCATTCTGTGCGAAAGGGGGAGGCTTTTGTTCCGCTCGACATTTTTCGGGACGCGGTTTCCCCGGTGCGGCGGGAGGCTCTTCTGGCCCGTGAAGCGGATTCCCTAGTGCGCGGACTTTTCGAAATGGATTCGACTGCCGACTTGGAAAATGTCGCTTCGAACCTGAAACGGAACCTGGTGGAAGTCAATACCTACCTTTCGATGGATTCGACGGATTCCCTGGTGCGGCAGATTTCGCACTTTCAGGAACTGCTATCGGAGCTTGAGTCGGACGCGTCTCTGCTTGATAGCGCAAAAGCCGAATGGGGAAAAATCCAGCAAGCGTTTTCGGGAATTTCCTGGCGGAGAATCGCCCGGGCGTGGAGTGATTACGGATTTCTGAGCGGCAAGTATCTGCGGGCCTATGAAAACCGTCTGGAAAAGGAAAACGCGTTCGTCAAGAAAACGCGCCCGGTTTACCAGTCGTTTGCCTGGAATGTTTTGCGCGATCCGGGGGAAAAGGCTCTTCGGGCGGATTCCGGTTTTCTGTTCTACCGGCAGGATGTGGAATTTTTGGTGCGCCCGCATCCTTGGAAAACGGATAGTTTGGACAATCCCGTCGAAGCGGTCCTTGCGTTTCGCGCGGAACTCGAAAAACGCGGCGTGGAACTTCTGGTCGTGGTCGTCCCCGGAAAGCCTTCGATCTATCCGGAATTTCTGAACCCGACGATGTACGGGGCTTTGGGCGATGGGATTTCTCCGGGGATAGCTTTCCTGGATTCCCTGAATGCGCATGGCGTGCAGACGGTGAACCTCTACCCGGTGTTTCGCAAGGAAAAGATTCGCGATGGCGAAAACGATTTTCTCTACCTGAATACCGATACGCATTGGACGCCTCGTGGAGCGGAAATCGCGGCGAAAGCGGTTGCCGCCAAGGTGAAAACCTTTCCGTTCTATGCGAAGCTTCCCAAGGAATCCTTG
>JBNMGX010000122.1:0-6346 GCA_050872465.1 Hallerella sp. | reverse complement strand
CATTATCGGGCTTGACCCGATAATCTCCTGTATAAATAGGGACTCCCGTGTCTGTGTCCGCCGCGGTGGACGGGCACGGGAATGACATTATAACGAGCGCGGGAATGACAGTATGAAACAGTTCGCTTAGAAACACCGCATCCCGTGACCCTCATACCGCATTCCAAAAGCTTAGACGTCTGCGGTTCTGATCACTGACCGCTGACCACTGGTCACCAAGCTTAAACGTCCTCGGACCATTCCTTCATCCTGCGTCCCTCGTCGCTTCCCAAAAGCCTAGACGTCCGCGGTTCAAAAGCGCTACGCTAAAATTTCATCGATGACGAGTCGCATCTTTTCCGCCATCGCATCCCAGCTCATGCCAAGTGCGCGTTTTCTCGCGTTTTCTTCGAGAATCCCGAGGCGCTTTCTGTCGTGCAAAATACTTGCCGCCTTTTCGCAGAAGCCTTCCGGGTCGGAGTTCTCGTAGAGGATTCCTGTTTTGCCGTCGATGACGGAATCTTTTAATCCCGCGACATTGTTTGACATCGAAACGGTTCCGCAAAGGTTCGCTTCGATATTGTTGATGCCCCAGCCTTCCTTGAAGGACGGGTTGATGAAGAGCGACGACCGACTGAGAAGATCGCGCTTTTCCTCTTCGGATATCCGCCCGAGAAACTTAACGGAATCGGCGACGCCTTTTTCGCATACAAGTTTTTCGAGCTCGGCGCGGTAGTCGCCGCTGCCCGCAATTTCAAGGACGATTCCGGGGACAAGCTCCCTGAGGCGCGGCATCGCTTGGATGGCGAACTGCGCATTTTTGTATTTCATCAGGCGCCCGATGTAGGAGATGACGGGAGGATTTGCCTTGGGCTGCGTCGGATGGAAATATTCCGTGTCGATGCCCGGTTCCACGATGGAAATTTTCTTGGCGCGGATTCCCATGTCGATGATTTCGTCCTTGGTGCTTTCGGAAATCGCGAGGAAATTTTCGCCGCGGTAAAAAAGCGCAACCGCGCGTTCCATCAGATAGACATAGAGGGCGAGCGGAAACACCGTTTCGCGAAAGATGGACTTGCGGAAAAAGTGCATCACCATGTGGAGGCGTTTCGCCTTTGTGCCAAGCGGAGTGAAGAAGGGAATCTTGTTCAGATCCTCCACGATCAGGTCGTATTCCTTTTCGTGCTTCTTTGCGTAGAAAAATGCGGAATAGTTGAAGAGAAACTTGTTCCCGATGCGGACCGTGCGCATTCCGTCGATGATTTCCTCGTCCGGGAAGCCTTTGACGCGGTGGGCGAGAACCGTGATGTCGAAACCGTTTCCGTTCAGCCTTTTAAAAATCTCGTGAAAGTAAAGTTCAGCGCCGCCGGCTTCGGGATTCTTGATGTCTCGCCAATTGATGAGGAGAATTCTCTTGTTTGCCACGGAGCGTCCTTCGGTTGGTTATCGGTAAAATAGAAAAAGCGGAATGGCGGGAGATGAAAAAGGACCGGGTTTTCTCCGCTAAATTTTTTTCTGTTCCTTGAAAACGATGAGATGTTCGCGGGCGCGGGTCGCGGCGACAAGCAGAAGATGGGAATCGCTGTAGGGGAATCCCGGATCGCTTTGGGATGCGGTCATGTCGCAAAGAATGACGACGCGGCTGTCGAGGCCCTTGTAGCGTCTCGCGGAAACGATGTTGATTTTTTGGCTGTCGAGGGATTCGTTCACGTCGCTCCACTTGAACATTTCGCTGTCGGGCGACTTTAGGCCGGAATGGTTCCTGCTGTGCAGGGAAACGACCAGGATGTCTTTGGGCTCGACCTTTTTCCTTTGAAGCCTTTCGACTTCCTTCCTGAGCATTTCCGCCTGTTTTTGCGGGTCCGTGTAAAAGCGGACTTCGACGTTTTTTCCGAGCGGCGTGTTATCGTAGCAGGGAATCCGGATGTCGGTTTCGGAACAGATCCAGTCGAGAATCTTTCGGGTAGAACGGTAGCCGCAAGGAAGTACCATGACGGGCATGGTGTTGATGGTTTCGTTGCCGAGGACGTCTCGCGCGTAGAGCGTCTGCGCCGGATCGTAGAAGAAACGCACGGTGCCGTGTTCGCGGTCTTTTAACAGTTTGAGAGTTGTATCGAGCCAGCCGTTTTCGAAATCCTGGCCCTCGTCGATGAGCAGCGCATCGAAAAAACGGTTCGATGGAGCAGATTTTTTGGATTGCCCGTGCCGGAGAATATCCAAGGCCCGGTCGAAGTTGGCGGGAAGGTTTTCGAAGTATTCTTCTTTGGCTTTGGACTCGCGAGGTTCTTTTTTCGGTGCGTCGGGAACCTTGGCAAGCCTTACGTACTTTTGGGCAAATCGGTGGAAGGAGTGGACTTCGACCGCAATGTCCCGTTTTTCGGGGTTCAGGCTCCGCTCGAGCTGTTCCGCGAGAAGATCGTTGTAGCAGAGAACCGCGACACGCTTTCCCTCCTTGACGAGGCGTTCCGCTTCCCACTTGACGAGCATTGATTTTCCGGAACCGGCGACGCCTTCGATGCGCATCCGGCTGTTCCGCGTAATCGTCTTCATCAGCATTTTTTGCAGGTCGGTCGGCTGGACCCGCATCGATTCGTTCATCGCCCAGAGTTCCGGCCAGGAAGGTTCTCCGTAAGAGGCGAAGAAGTCGATCAGCTTTTGCAGATTTTCCCCGGAAAGGCTTTCGTTCGGGTAGGGCTTTCCGCCGAAGGCGCTTTCCTTGGTCGTGAGTGTCCGCCGGACTTTTTGCTCGAAAGTCTTGGGCGAGGAGGCGTCGCCTTTGAGGAAAAGATGCGACAGGGGAATCTGCCTGATGACGCTTCCCGCGGATTCCATCTCCGGGAAAAAGGTCGCCCACTGGACGCGGATGCGGTAATACCCGTGGTTTTCCTTGGGGAAAATCTTGCTGAAATGGTCGTGCAGCGTGTGGATGACCGTTTCCACTTGGTCTGCGGGTGAACGGGAAAGCGTTTTCCCGGACTGTTTCCAGACCAGTTCGTCGAGGTTTTCGTTTGGCCTTTCGGCGGTAATCGTTCCGTCCTTGCATTCGACAAGCAGCATTCCGCAGTTCGGGTTGTAGAGAACGCCGTCGATTTCCCGGTTGAATTCTCCTCGGATATTGTCTATCGGAAAACAGAGCTGGACGTTCATCCAGAGATACCAATCGTCCGAAAGCTGGCTCGCGAGTTCGAAAAAGCGTTTTTCGGAGCGGGAGTTGACGGATGCGTCTGGAAATTTGCGGACATTTGCCATCGCTTGCCTCTTTAGTCCAGTTGTTCTTCGACCATTTTCAGAATTTTCGGGATGACCGCTTCGGGCTTTTCGTGGACTGTGGCGCCTGCCGCCCGGACATGTCCGCCGCCCGCAAAAGCTTTCGCAATCCGGTTGACATCGACGATATAATTGGATCGCAGGCTGATTTTGTAATCGTCGCCTGTCGGGTAGAAGAATATCGCCACTTCTGTCCCGGAGACTTCGCGAATCGCATCGATGACCGAGCCGAGATCGAGCGGTGACGCTCCGAAGCGTTCGAGTTCTTCGGGGGTGAGAAATGTATAGACAGCCTTTCCGTCGAGTGCCGTCTTGCAGCGTTCCATCGCAAATCCCGTGATGCGGGTCGCCGTGTAGGAGCGCGTGTAAAAGGTTTCGTTGATGATTTTCGAAAAGTCGCAGCCTTTTTCGATGAGGCTTCCGACGGCATCCATCGTCCGCTTGCCCGTGTTGCTGAACTTGAAGACGCCCGTGTCGTGGACGATTCCGAGGTAGAACGCGTTTGCGGCATCCTTCGAAATCTTTTCCGGGGAAAGCTGCATATAAAGCGTTTCGCTCGCCGAACTCGAAGCGGGTTCGACGATGTTTACGTCGCACAGGTTCCGCGGGTTGCTGACATGATGGTCAATGTTGCAGGTCCGCTTTGCGTTTGCGAGGCATTCCGCGCCTTTCGCCCCGATGCGGTCAAAGGAAGGCGTGTCGAGCAGAAAGGCGAGGTCGAAGGCTTCTCCGCGGTATTCGTTTTCGATGCTTTCCGCGTCGCAAAGGATCCGGAACTTGTCGGGGAACGCTTCGAGAAAAACCTTGGCAGATATTTCCGGGAAGTTGTCCCGGATGTAGCGGTAAAGCCCGAGGCTTGAACCGATGGCGTCTCCGTCGGGGTGGACATGGGCGAAAATCGCGACGGCTTTCGCCTGCCCGAGCATTTCGTCAATCGTCATATCGCTCCTCTAGCCGAACAGGTCCGGGGAATTCGGGTCTTTTTCGTCTTCGGGAAGCTCGCCGCCGTTTTCCACCGTTTCTATCCGGGTAAAACGCTTGACCTTCTTTGCGGTGAACTTGCTGCCGAGGGCCTTGTACGTCTTGATGTCCGCAAGCTCCGTGAGATCGAGCTCCTCCTTTTCGACCTTGTGCCCGGACTGGAATTCCATGGAGACGCGGGCCTCTTCGGTTGCGAAAAATTCGACCATTCGGGTTTCCGGATGGTCCGAGAGAATGTTGAACTCGGTCGTCGTCGGGCAGTTTTCGAGCGAGAACCGCTTGACCATGTAAGTGTAGTTTTCGCCTTCGAAATAGAGGACGGTGAAGACCTGTTCCGGATCGTACTTGCCGATGTAGAGAATGTCCGTTCCGACGAGAACCGGATCCTTCATTTCGTGCAGGCGGGTCATGCCGTTCTTGCGGACGGTGATCAGCTTTTCGTTTTCCCCGAATTCGCCGAGTTCGTCGCCCTTGCGCTGCGTGCTGACGACACCGGAAATCGCGTCGAAGTAGAAGACTTTCGCTCCGAGCGTGCTCACACCCGCACTCACCTTTTTGATAGTCTTGACCGCGTATTTCGTGACGACGTTTCCGAGCGTGTTCCTGCCCTTGACTTCGGTCTTTGAAAAATCGACTTCGAAGTTGAGCTTGATCCGCGGACGCGGCTTGAGAATGACCTTGACCGTTTCCGCTTCGCCGTTCGGGTTCGAGGAAATGTAGAGAATCTTTGTCCCCGGCTTTCCCTTGCCCATCGGATAATCCTTGTTGCGGGTGACGCCCCCGACGTTGAACCGCTTGATGAGGGCCGGACCGTCCTTGCCGTCCTGGTAGATGACGTTGTAGATCCGCCGCTCGTCGTCCTTGTTGAACTTTTCGACCAGGATGATATCCTTGCCCACGAAGTCCTTGTCGGAAACCTTGACTATCTTGTAGGAACCGTCCGCCTTGAAGACGATGATGTCGTCGTATTCCGAGACGTCAAAGAGATATTCCTCTTTTTTCAGGCTCGTTCCGACAAAACCCTCCGATCGGTTGACGTAGAACTTCTGGTTCGCCATGGCGACGTGCACCGCATCGACCTTGCCGAATTCTGCGATTTGCGTCTTGCGTTCGCGCCCCTGTCCGTATTTCTTTTCGATATTCTTGAAATAGCTGACGGTGTATTCGGTCAGATGGTTCAGGTTCTCGGTCACCTCTTCGATGTGCCTGTCGAGTTCTTCGAGGAGTTCGTCCGCCTTCTTGCGGTTGAATCTCGCGATTCTTGACATGGGGAGCGCAGCGAGCTTCTCGATGTCCTCGGCCGAAACTTCCTTGCGGAGCTTTCCGACAAAAGGCTTGAGCCCGTCGCCGATAAGCTTTATCATGTCGTCGCGGTCTTTCGCCTTCTTGATGGTCTCGTAGATTTCCTTTTCGATGAAAATCTTTTCGAGGCTCGTCGCATGCCATTTGTCCTGCGTGTGCCGAAGTTCGTTTTCGAGTTCCCACTTGAGCAGACGTTTCGTATGGTCCGTGCTGAGCTTCAAGAGTTCCGTCGTGGTCGTGAAGCAGGGCTTCTTGTCGATGATGACGCAGGTGCATGGGGAAAGCGACTTTTCGCAGTCCGTAAACGCATAGAGCGCTTCGATCATCTTTTGCGGGTCGGAACCGGGCAGAAGATGGATGACAATCTCGACGTTTTGCGCCGTATCGTCATCGACACGCTTGATCTTGATTTTACCCTTGTCATTTGCGGCAATGATTGTTTCGATAAGGGAAACCGTCGTCGTTCCGTAGGGAATTTCGCGAATGACCAGCGTCTTGGAATCCTGGACTTCGATTTTGGCGCGGATCTTTACACGCCCGCCGCGCGCCCCGTCGTCATAATGGGAAACGTCGATGGTTCCGCCGGTGAAAAAGTCCGGGTAGAGCGTGAACTTTTTCCCCTTGAGGTAGGCGATGCTCGCTTCGCAGAGTTCGTTGAAGTTATGCGGAAGGATATATGTGGAAAGCCCGACAGCGATGCCATCGACGCCTTGGGCGAGGAGAAGCGGAAACTTGGCGGGAAGCGTGAGCGGTTCCTTGCGCGTTCCGTCGTAGTTTGGAATCCACTCGGTCGTCTCTTCGTTGAAGAGAACTTCCT
>JBNMGX010000121.1:0-6407 GCA_050872465.1 Hallerella sp. | reverse complement strand
TTCCATACCAGAGAAATTTTTCGGTAATCGTGGTTTTTCCCGCGTCCGGGTGGCTGACAATGGCAAAGGTTCGCCGCTTCGCGATTTCTGGATTGGTAGTCAAAATGGCCTCGTTCGTTATCGAAGCCAAATATAGAAATTTATCCCGAAGCTACTCCGGGTGACGTTCCAAGTCGAGAATCAGGGACTGGAGAGAATCCTCGACCGCGGACCGGAACGCTCCGGAACCGAGGCTGCAGCTCTTGACCGGATGCTCCACGTCCTTTCCCTGGATGATTCGGATGACGGGAAATCCGCCCTCCATCGAAAAAAGAACCGAATAACCTTTCTTCAGCAACTTGTCGATCAGATCGCGCATAAGGGAAAACTCCTGTCATAAAAGTGGAGGTGAAAAATCCGTTTCCGCTAAGATATATTTTTTACCGGGCAAAGGCAAAAGAATTTTATTCCTCCGAAAAATCGGCGTTTTCAAGGCTTTTGGGAAGACTTTTGGCGGATTTTACCCCGAGATTCAAGAGCTTTTGCGCCTGGGCGGTCAAATTTCCCTGTCCGCTTTTCAACTGGCCGAGAGCCTTATCGTAAGCGTCCTGGACGCTTTTGAGACCGGAACCGACTTTTCCGAAACTCTCGGCAAACCCTATAAACTTTTCGTAGAGCTTTTCGCCCTGTTTCGCGATTTCCTCGGCGTTCTTGCTCTGCGCCTCTCGCCGCCAAATGTCCGAAATAAGCTTGATGCAGGCGATGAGATTTGTCGGACTGACCATCAGGATGTGCTTGTTGTAGGCGTAATTCCAGAGATTCGGATCGCTCTGCATCGCAAGCAGGTAGGCCGTTTCGACAGGCATAAAGAGGACCACGAAGTCAAGCGTATCGCTTTGCGTCTGTTCGTATTTTTTAGCGGCAAGTTCGTCGATATGCTTTTTGACGGACAGACAGTGTTCTTTCCGGGCGGACTCCTGGACGGCGGAATCGTCCGAATTCAGGAACTTTTCGTATGCGGTCAGGGAAACCTTCGAATCGATGATGATCGTCCGGCTGTCGGGAAGCCGCAAGAGCACATCGAGCCTTCCGCTTTTCCCGTCGGGCATTTTCACGCTTTCCTGCACAAAGTAATGTACGTTTTTCTGGAGACCCGAACGTTCGAGAATCGTCGCAAGCACCATTTCGCCCCAGTCGCCCTGAACCTTGGAATCCCCCTTGAGAGCCTTCGCGAGATTTGCCGCCTCCTTCGAAACGCTTTGCGTCTGCTTCACAAGATTCTCGATTTGCGTTTTGATGGTGGCCCTTTCCCGGATGCTGTTCTCCTTGGTTTCCTGGACCGTCTTGTTGAACGAAGAAAGCCTTTCGCTTAGCGGTTTCAGAAGCGTTTCGATGCTTTCCCGGTTCGTTTCGGAGAACCGATTCGACTTTTCTTCGAAAATCTTGTTGGCAAGTTCCTTGAATTCCAGAAGGGAATTCTTTTTGACTTCAGCCCGGAAAGATTCTTCCCTTTCCTTTTCCTCCTCCCGAATCCGCCTGTCTTCATCCCGGGCGGCATTGGCGTCATTCAGTTTATCCTGGAGATTTTTCATTTCGGACCGAGCCTCGACAAGTTCCCGTTCCGCCGTTGCCGATTTTTCTTCCGATTCGGAAAGTTTCGCTTCGGCACTTGCCTTTTCCTCGGAAATTTCGCGGACCCTTTGCTGCAGGGATTCCACATTTGCATTGGACGTGGCGAGCAACGAACGAAGCAAGGATCTTTCCCGCATCCAGAGAAAGCCGAGCACAAGCGCGCCAAAAAGACAACCGGACAAGAACAAAAGAAAGCCCATCGAAACCTCCATTTACGGGACTTGTCCAATATAGATTTTCAAATTGACAAAATTTGTCAAATTTTCAATTCATCGCAATTTTTTTTCGTTCACTTTACGGTTCAGTTCATCGTAAAGCGTATAAAGCCTCTGCGTCCCATTTTCCAAAATATAATAATGGCGGATGTAAGGGACAAGCAGCGCCAGAAAAGCGACAGACAAGGCAAGGATCGGAAGCGCCGGAAACGCATAGAAAAAGAGAATCCCGATGACAAAGAGAAGGGCGAAAAAGAGCGTCACCAGAAGGTGCACCAGGCGTTCGTGCTCGAAAAAGCGTATCTGCAAAATCAGGTCTCCGAGAACGGCCTCGCCCGCATCCAGCGAAAAATCGCTCGAGAGAAAACTTTCCATCCGCGCGGTATAGTCCAAAAGACGCTTCTTCATGTCGCAACCTCTAGCGAAAACTTACTATCTTTTCGCCCGAAATGCAAGAAAACCGCACTTTGCACAACGCATTACGCCAGGTCCGACACCACATCGGCAAAATCCAGATGTGCGGATTTTCCGTATCGGGGCTTGCGACCTACCTGCAGCTTCCCGAGCTTGATTTTTGCGTCGATATGGGCGAATGTCCCGTTTCCGCGATAGGCATCAACCATGTATTCCTGACACATGCGCACGGCGACCACAGCCGCTGCCTCATGCGACACCACAGCCTCCGCCGGATGATGGGCGTCGAGCATTCCTCGTGCTACTACATGCCGGAAGATCTGGTCCCGGGAGCGAAAGCCTGGATCCATTCCGAGGCGATGTTCGAAGGCGTCCCGGAAAACCGCTTCAAGCTACCCGAAATCGTGCCGATGCCAGCCGGGAAAAAAATTCCGCTCCGCTACCGGAAGGACCTCTCGATCGAAGCGTTCCCCGTGAAGCATGCGCAGCTGGGAAAGTCGCACTTTTTGCCTTCGATGGGAGTGACGCTCTACAGCCACAAGAACAAGCTGAAGCCCGAATACCTGGACCTCGAAACCGCACAGATTATCGAACTCCGCAAGCAGGGCGTATGCATCACGCGCGAAGTGTTCGACCCGATGATTTCCTTTCTCGGGGACGCTCTCGGCGAGAACCTGGATTTACCCGAACTCCAGTCCATCTGGGATTCCGAAATTCTCGTTTCCGAATGCACGTTCCTTGACGACGGCGAAGAATCGATGGCGGAGAAAAAAGGGCACACGCACATTTCCCAAATCGCCAAGGCTCTCGAATCCCACCGGGATTCTATGCGCTGCAAGCATATCGTCCTGAACCATTTCTCGATGAAGTATTCCGCGGACCATATTTTGGACACGCTCCAGAAAAAGATTCCCGAGGATTTCCGGGACAAGGTTGTCGCATTTATCTAGGATAAACATGACCGAAGAAGCAAAAGACCTGCAAGTCGCAGAAAAAGAAACACGCATTCCCGAATTTTACCGGGACCTCGCGCGAGACAGGGAATATCCGTGCCTCTGGCACTTCGTCCACAGGCACATCCCGGGAACGCGAAAACCCGTCCAGACGGAAGGGAACCTCCCCGACAGGCGCCCGATCGACTGGAAGGAAATTTTCCCGAACGAAAGCGGGCATCTCGAAATCGAGATAGGCTCGGGCAAGGGCGGTTTTCTCGTAGAATACGGCAAGCGGCATCCAGACTTCTGTATCCTGGGAAGCGAATGGGACTTGACGTGGGCGCACTATGCGGCAAGCCGCGAGATGCGAAACGGCGTCGGCGAAAACACGGCGATGCTCCGGGGCGACGTCTTCTACTTTCTGCGGGACCGCGTCCGCGACAATACGGTCGATGCTTTCCACATGTATTTTCCGGATCCCTGGCCCAAAGAACGCCACCACAAAAACCGGCTTCTGCGCGATGAATTTCTCGTCGAAGTCGCACGGCTGCTGAAACCGGGCAAGCGTCTATTCTACTGGGGAACGGACCACAAGGAATACAACGAGCTAGCGCTCGAAACATTCGACCGATTCCCGACGGCAAAAGTACTTGTGCGAAACGACGCGCCTCCCACCGAAGGCATCATGACGAACTTCGAAAAAAAATACCGGGAAGAAGGCCGACCGATATACCGCAGCGTCATCGAATTCGAAAAGCCCTGAAAAGCGAATGGAATATGCTCGAACAACTTGTCATCCGTAACTTCGCCCTGATTGAAGAATGTACGCTTCGGTTCGAAAAAGGCTTTTCCGCGATAACCGGGGAGACCGGAGCGGGAAAGTCCATGCTGATGGCAGCGCTTCGGACAGTCGTCGGGGGAAAGCCTCCCGTTTCCGCGGTCCGTGCCGGGACGGAAAAGGCGTCCGTCGAAGCGACCTTTCGCATTTCGGAAAACAGCGATGCGAAACGCCTCTTGGAATCCCAGGAAATCGATTCGGACGACGAGCTTGTCATTCTCCGAGAAATCCTCGCCAGCGGAAAGAGCCGTGCCCGCGTAAACGGAACGGTCGTCAATCTCGCGACCCTCGAACGCCTCGGCGAAACGCTCATCCAGATGCACGGCCAGAGCGACCAGCTCCTTTTGCGCGACCTGCATGTCCAGCGGAAGATGCTCGACGAATACGCCGGCGTCGAAGCGGAACTCTCCGCTTACGAAAACGTCTGGGCCGAATGGACGCACCTCAAGGCCGAACTACAAAAGACCGAAGAAAACGCCAAGAATCTTTCGGAGCAGAAGGAATTTCTCGAATTCCAGAAGAACGAACTGGAAAAGGCGGCGCTCCGCGAAGGCGAAGAAGCGGAACTCGAAGCGAAAACAGCGGCGGCGGCAAAGTCCGAGGCGAAAGTCCGCGCCGTCGAGGAACTCCGGGAGCTTTTCGACGGGGAAAACGGCTTGCGGTCAAAATTCGACGCATTCAGCGCGAGGACGCGACAGCTCGCCTCAAGGCTTCCCGAACTGGAAGAGTGGTCAAGGAAACTCGCCGACGCCTACGATTCGCTTTCCTTTGTCGAAGATGCGCTCGGAGACGCCGAAAGCTCCTCGGACTTAGACCCTGCGGAACTCGATCGGGCAAATTCCCGGCTCGCCCAAATCCAGCGACTGAAACGCAAATACCATACGGACGAAGCGGGACTTGTCGAACTATTCTCCCGGCGGAAACGCGAACTCGAAAGCCTCGAAAACCTCGATGCGGACCTTTCCGACATCCGAAAAAAAATTCGGAAATGCGAAGTCCGCCTCCAAGAAACGGCAAAAGCGCTCACCGAAAAGCGCAAGGCAGGAAAAATCCAACTCGATGCCAAGGTCGAAAGGGCGCTGCAATCGCTCGGAATGCCCAAGGCCAGGTTCGTCACCTCGATTGCCGAAGATGATTACACCCCGACGGGAAGGGACCGCGTGGAATTCTGCATCGCGCCCAATGTCGGCGAAGGGGAAAAGCCTTTGCGCCTAGCCGTCTCCGGTGGCGAACTTTCCCGCGTACTTCTCGCCTTCGAATCGGTTCTCGCAGAACTCGACAGCACCCCGGTCCTAGTCTTCGACGAAGTCGATTCGGGCATCAGTGGCGAAGTCGGGAACCGTGTCGGCGAAGCGCTCCGGGACATAGGGAAATTCCACCAGGTCCTTTCGATTACGCACTTGCAGCAGGTAGCCTCTCGCGCAGCGTCACATCTCGCCGTCGAAAAGCACGAAAACGCGGAAGGCCGAACCGTTTCGACCGTAAAATTATTATCATATCAGGAAAGAATCGTGGAAATCGCGCGGATGCTCGGCGACGCAAAGTCCCCCACGTCGATAGCCCACGCCAAGGAACTGTTGGAGGAACCATGCCTCTGAGTGAAAAGCTTCTGAACCTGCGGCTGAGAGGCCGTGTCTGGCGAATTTTTCGCGCAGCCCTCTTTATCCCGCTAATTGCCTGCATCTGGACGGAACACAACTATTCCGCAGCGATGCTTACGTTCATCGTTCTGATTCTGACCTGGCTGAACACATGGCAGCTCCGCGTCCAGGATACGGAAGCGCCTTATTACCAGCTGTGGCTGAACGTCATCGAAGGAGTTCTTTCCGTAACGGTGATGTCGAGCATTCTCATCCGGAACTACATCAAGGACGACGATTTCGAAATCCTGCTTTCCGTCGGATGCGTTTTCCTGCTCGCCCGCGTCATCGCGCACTCCCTTCTCTCCCTTTCCATTTTGCGGGAGGGAAAATCCCTTCCGGGACGGCATGCCTGGTCCAAGATTTCCACGGTCGCCATCAATGCGACGATGCTAGTCTATATCCTCGGCTTAGAACGCTTCCAGCAGATTTTCATGGTTGCGAGTCTTCTCTTGATGGGAGCCGCTTCCGCTTCCTATCTTTACTGGTATTACCGCGACCCCGCCCACCGGAAGCCCCTTTCCATCGCAAGCCAGCTGACGATGACTCGAATCGTGCTGACGCCGTTCTTCCTGTGGGTATTCTTTTACGACAACGACCTGAACTATACGAACAACCACATCGTCTTCAAGGTTCTCGCCCTGGTGATGGTCCTAGGATTCATGCTCACCGACTTTTTGGACGGCTATCTCGCCCGAAAATGGGGCGAGGTTTCCACGCTAGGCAAATATCTGGACCCGTTCAGTGACAAGAT
>JBNMGX010000120.1:0-6474 GCA_050872465.1 Hallerella sp. | reverse complement strand
CTTCGTAGCTGTAGCCAGCAAAGCGTTCCGGGTTCGTGTCCATGTTGAAGTTATTTAGATGCCCGGGCACGACGACGTTGATTTTTTCTCTCTTGAAAAAAGAAAAATCGTCTCCGTAAGCGTCGGTCTTTTCTTTCAAGAGCGAAAGCATTTGCCGTTGGGCGAGTGCCGTAAAGAGCAGACGGTATTCCACCTCGTTGTTTCGGTCCTTGGTTTCGAAAAGCGTTTCAAATTCCTGGTTTCCCATGAGCGTGTACTGCGATTCGTCCTGGAGATTCCTGGAAAACTTTTGCAGCTCGCGGAGCTTTTGCTTGCGCCGAAAGTTCTGGAAAAAACCGTCTTCGGTGAGTCCGGAAGGTTTCCGGGAAAATTTGAGGTTTGGCGCGGCATCGTTCCCGTAGAGAACAAGGGCGAGCTTTCCGTAGGAAGGGCAAGGTTTCGTGACGCTAGCCGAGAGTGTCTGGCTGCGGAATACGCGGCGGCGCTTGCCGTCGAATCCGGTCACGGTTTCCGTCCAGTGGATGGTCTTGTATCCCGTGTATGTCTTTTCGCCCATTTCGAAAGTCTTCAGGTCGGCGATGACGAAAGGGTTGCCGTTGATTTCCCCGCTTTGGGAAAAGAGTACGGAGGCGTTCTCGTTGAGCGAACCGTCGTATCCGAATTCTTCGACCAGTTCATCGATGCGGGACTGGGTGAAGAACCTGTCGAAATGGAGCTTCGGAACGGTCTTTTCGATGAGCCTTGCGGGAATGTCCCAGCTGAAAAGGGCGTTGAGCGGCTCCATCTGTTTCCAGGCTTCGTTCTTTTTCTTTCGGATGTTTTCATCGAAATTTTCGATTTCCTCGGTAAGCTCCCGAATTTTTTTGTTGAAAAAAGCGAAGTTGAAAACGATGAGAATGAGAGCCGGGACGAGATAGAGCGGGGCAGAGGATGGCGCTTCGGAAATCGCACTGAGGAAAATGAGAACGGCGACGAGAATCCAGCAGATGACGCGGAAAATGGAATATTTTGAACGGCTCGATGAAAGTTCGTTTCGGCTTTCGGAAAGCTGCGTGATTTCCCCGCAAAGCTGCCTGTTCGCTTCCTTGTCGATACAAGCCTTGTCGGAAAGGGATTCGAATGCGGCCTGGGCGTTTTTCAGAAACTCATCCCGATACACGCTTTTGTAGCGTTCCAGCGGATCGTAAACGGTGTCTTCCACGGCTTTCCCCCTGGAAACTTAATTTGTGCGAAATGCTTGCCGAATCAAAAGAACGCTTCGCGGGCGCGAGCCTTGACTTCTGAGGAAGCGGTAAAGGGAATGCGCGTCGTGTAGCCTGCGCGGGCGGCGACGATCATCTTGGTGGGCCATGCGAAGACATCCGTATTCCACTGGTTTACCGTGTCGTTGTAGAGGCTCCGGGCGGCGGTGATTTCCCGTTGCAGGCAGCTGTTCTGCTGCATGGCGTCGGCGATTGCGGCATGTGCCTTCAGTTCGGGATAGGCTTCCACTTGCGGGAAGAGGCGTCCGAAGCTTCTGTCGAGGTCTCTCGAAACCGTGTTGCGGGCTTCCTCGGAAAGATGCCCGCCGCGGAAAGCCGCAACGGATTTCATTACGTCCTTGTCGAGGTCGATGGCCTTGTTTACGAGCGGCGCGACATTTTGCAAGATCTGCACCCGCTGTTCGAGATAGTTATCTATCGTCGAAGCGTCCGCCTGGATCTTTTGCTGCAGCTGCTGGAAGTAGTTCTTCGCCCCGATTTTCATGAAGAGGAAGATGACGCCCGGCAAGATGCCGCAAAGCCAGAGAAGAATTTCGAAAATGAGAGAACCCACGCCCACGCGGACGGGAATCTGTTTTTCGATGACATTGATGTCTCGTCCTTCCGCGTTCACGTTTCCCGTCATTTCGTCGAGTTCGTTTGCCATAAAAGCCTCCTATCGGTTCTAGAAATATAAAATAATTTTTGGCGAGATGAAGGGATATTTGGGCGACAGGTGAAGAACATTTTTTTTTTTGCAAACGATAAAAGCGTTTTTTTTATATTAACATAGATTCGTTATATGGAATGCCTGATTTGGAGGATATCTTGAAAGGAATTGCTTTGGTATTTGCCGGATTGCTATTTGCGGGATGCGCGACAACCAGATATTATAACGAGTATGGAAGAAGTCGTATGCGCGATGGCGTTGAATATGAGAAGATTATGCCAAATCTTCGCTGGGAAAACAGCTATCCCCATGGCTGTCCGGTTATGGATTTTTATCGTCAATTTGGTGAATATGATGAAATCGTAGATGTCTCGATTACGGAGCGGATTGATGAAATAAAGTTTTTTTCCTTTGTAATCAGCAAGCGTTCTTTTTGTTCCTATTCTGGAATGGGAATTGTTTTTAAAAAGAGTGGCCGGGGAGAGGTTCTATCTAGAAGATCGGCAGAAATACGACAAGATACGACACCTGCGCTTTCTACAGAGATGCAAATCCAAGATACAATACCGGAAATGCCGGCTCCGGTCGATACTTCCGAGGCTTATTTCCCGAAAGAGAATTCTCCTGAAAAAAATCGGTATCTAGATGGCGGTGCGCAGGAAAAATCCAAAGAAAATGTCCGGCTTTATCAGAAGGCGATGAAGAAAAGAATTGAAGCCTCTAAAGCGCGAAACCAGGAAAAGCCTGCAGAGGATTTGAGCAGTCACGGCAATGACAACAACGCAAAGCGAAATTGAAATTTCGGATTCTTGCGGGCTTGACAGAAGCTGCGCCGAGCTTTGTCTTCTTTTTCCAGGGTTTCGATGCCATCCCAAAGAGTGCCAAATAATTTGTATGACTTTTTCACAGCTCTACGACTACTCCCGTTCCCAGTTTTATCGCCCGGTTCGCAAATTCGAGAAGCGTGTCGCAATAGTCGTTGATGGAATCGACAAAATCTTCGCGAAGAAGTTCGCAATCCTGTTCATTGAGCGTAAACTCTTCGATTCTTGAGTCCGGCGGAAATGGCGTATTGGGTATTTTTTCTCCGTAATAGGTCATCAATTTTGTTCCGCTAGTTGTGGGGGTTATGCCAAGCGTGTATTTTTCCACAAGCTCGTTGATGTTGACTTTTTCCCAGTTCCCTTGATACATTTCTTTTTTCAATAGACTTCTTTCAAAGCGCTTGCGAACGATTTCGGGGGCATTTGACATTCCCGATGTGTATTCGCTTGCTTTAGAAGAATACACTTTTTTCGCGTTGGACATTAGGCTGCCTCCTTGCAAATCTTGTGGTAATCGGGATAGATGCTGTATTTTTAGATAGGCGATGCGGTAGCTTTCCTGCCAATTGCTTTTCAAGCCAATCTTCCAGTAATTGGCAGTCGGATTCTTTATCGAAAACAATTTCTTCGATTCGCGGATCGGGCTCTTGCGGAATATTGGGGATGTTTCCGTATGTACATTCGATTCCTGTAAAGTCGAGAATAAGGCTTGCGGCAATCACATTTCCTCCGGTCTTTTGATTTTAAAATGAGTGATGCTTTCGGAGCGTATTTATCGACCAGTTCATTTAAATTCATCTTCTGTTTCATCCAGTTTTCATTGAACTCGGTTTCCTTTCGCTTGCTTCGTTCGTACCGTTTCCTATCGATGTCGAAAATCGGCACTCGGTTTTGGATGTATTCCGCAGAGGTTTCTGAGTAGGGCTTTTTCGCATTGGACATTTGTCCTCCTTTCTTTTAATAAAAATGGTTTGACAAATGCCTGCAGGAATTGCTATTTCATAGGCTCCTGACTCCTTGTTGGATAGCGATATTCAGCAAGCATTTGCCGGATAGTTGATACGAGGTTTCTCCGGGGGATTTGCAGCTTTCCCAGTCCTATTTCGACGGAATTGTTCGTGTCGTAGAAAGCTTCTTGCAAATGGGCCTTTTCGGCTTCGTCGAGGTGGTAGATTGCGGAAATTCGATTGACCCGGTCGGACGGGATCTTTCGCTTTCCGTTTTCGACGCCGGAGAGGAACGCCGGGGAGACGTCTAGCTTTTCGGCCATCTGCAGCAGAAGCTCTCCGATATCCATCCGCAAGTTCCGTAGAAATTTTCCAAAAACTGTGACCATGGCGGTTCTCCATTGTTTTCTTGTATAAGATACACTTGCCTTGAAATTTCATTAATGGTTTTAGTAAAAAAATGAACTATTTGGGTTTATGCTGAAAAATGGCGGGATTCGGTCACCGGCTACCCGCCTGTTCGCAGGTTTTGGTTATATTTCAACCGAGGCAGTTAGTAGATACCGAAATGATCGAGGTGTTGTATAAATCTTCCCTCACGAGGGAGCCGTTCCTGTTTTACGAGATGCGCACGGTGTGCCGTCTTTTGGACAAGGGCATGGAGCGTAACGATATCGTCGCAACCGTCGAGAAGCAAAACCTGTTCCAATACCCGACGGAAAAGTCGGTACGGCGCATGGCGAAGGCCTGCCTTGTGCGGGTAGGCTGCTCTGGCGCTTATGAAAATAGCTTCTTAGGATTGGATTTCCAATTTCCAGGAAATACGAAAACCGTACTCGAAAAGCGAAGTGTAATTCCTCACTTTTCTTATATTGTTGTGCGCGTATAGGACGTTTTTTTATGGCGCAGAATGTATTTAGTTATCGCAATGCGGTTGTCAATGAGTATAGCCGCTTCTCGCGCAGTTTTACGAAGATTTCGGCGGATGATATCAAGAAAGTCGTCGATGCGGAGTACGCCAATGGCCGCTATTGGCCGGATCCGTTAATCCAGATTAATCCGAATTACCAGACTAGTGCCTCAATTGACAAGCTTTGTGACGAAGGCGAACTGTCTCCTAGATGCCGTGACATATTCAAGGTTGGCAAGGATAACGAGGGGTTAGGCGGCAAGCCGATGTCCCTATACCAGCACCAAATGCACGCCATATCGCTTGCCAAGGAACATCAAAGTTTTGTTGTCACGACGGGTACCGGCTCAGGCAAAAGTCTTTCCTTTTTCATTCCTATCGTGGACTCTCTCTTGCGTGCGAAGGAACTGGACAAGACTCCGCATACACGCGCCATCATCATCTATCCGATGAACGCCTTGGCCAATAGCCAGATGGAGGAAATCAACAAGTTCCGTCTTGGATGTGAAGGCATGTTCACCGTTGCTAGGTACACCGGTCAGGAGTCCGCCGATGAACGAAAGCGCATAGCAGGCAATCCGCCGGACATATTGCTCACGAACTATATGATGATGGAACTGATCCTGACTCGTGGTTCCGATGTCGATAAGGCCGTCATGGCGCATTGTGACGGATTGCAGTTTCTCGTACTGGACGAATTGCATACTTACCGTGGACGACAAGGTGCCGATGTAGCCTTGCTTGTACGCCGCCTACGTCGTGAGACTAAGGCTGATAATCTAATCTGCATCGGAACATCGGCGACTATGGATAACACCGGAACCGAGGATGACCAGAACCGAGCCGTGGCATCGGTGGCGTCTAAACTGTTCGGTGCCGAAATCCCGCCGTCGAACGTCATTACCGAAACGCTGGCTCAAGCGACGGATGAACACTTAAATCTGGATAAGGTAAGGCCGCTTCTGAGTGCGCGTATCGCAAAGGGTGTAACCCCGTTTACGTCCTTAGATGAGTTTCGGAATGATCCGTTGTCGGTTTGGGTAGAACTGACGCTCGGTATTGACAAACCGGCTGTAGGCAAGGCCAAAAGAGCGAAGCCTATTACGCTTCGTATGGCGGCTGAAAAACTTGCCAAAGATGCGGACGTGTCTTTGAATAGCGCCTTGGGTGCCTTGCAGGATTACCTGATGGCGGCCCATGCCCTGACCAACCCTAATGGCCGTAAACCGTTTGCCTTCAAACTGCACCAGTTCATCAGTGGCCCCGGTAGCGTACTGTGTACCCTCGAACCCGAAGGCAAACGCCGTGTGACTCTCGATGCCCAGGTTTATGCCCCTGGCTGTGATGGAGTAAGACTTTTCAATGCTCACTTCTGTCGTGAATGTGGCAAAGAGTTCTTTCCGGTCCGTTTCAATGATGAACGCAAGGTGTTCGAACCTCGCGATATCGGCGAGGTTCCGACGGAAGACAACAGCGATTTTAACGGCTTTCTTGTTCCGAAGAAGGTTGGTTTCAAGTTCCAGACTACAGATGACCTGCCTGAAAGTTGGTGGGAGCCGGGCAAGGACGGCTATCCGAGAGTCCGCAAAAACTACGCTCCGTTCCAACCGGTTCCGATGTATGTTCAGGCAGACGGTACTCGCGATATCGAAAAGAAGCCGAATAATACCGAGTTCTGGTATATTCCAGGCAAGGTCCGTTTCTGCCCATGTTGCGGTCACGAATACAAACTGTTTGGTACTGATCGTAACAGGCTTATTGGTTTGAGCGGTGAAGGTCGTTCAT
Organism: Hallerella sp.; assembly: GCA_050872465.1. GTDB lineage: Bacteria > Fibrobacterota > Fibrobacteria > Fibrobacterales > Fibrobacteraceae > Hallerella. The sequence goes on along the minus strand of JBNMGX010000120.1, from coordinate 97 downwards.
CGGCAACCACTGTACTTACGCTGGCCGTACTTAACCAGCTGTTTCGCGATAATCCCTATGGCAATGATGTTGGCGATAACGATGTCCGCAAGATGCT
>JBNMGX010000119.1:0-6544 GCA_050872465.1 Hallerella sp. | reverse complement strand
GCGCAAAGAGGATAATCGCAAGCGACGGCAAAGCGATGATTCCCGTCGCCGGGAGAATCAGACGCCGCATTTCTTTATCGCCAAAGAAGTACGCAAGGCCTCCCTTGCAGAGCGTATTCGAAAAGCTCGCGATCGCAATCGCCTTGCCCGCAGGCAGAAGCGCCACGGAACCGAGCTTCACCATATCCAAAACGGAAAGCGTTATTGCATCCATGTCCGCAAGTCCCGTGATGAAGCACGAAGCGAACAGCGCACCGCTCCCGAAAAACTTTTCCGCAGCGTTCGCAATGAACAGCACCACGGCAAAGACGACGCCGAACTTAATCGACGGCAAGAGTTCAAAGGGATTCGTAAAGTTCGTCATCGGCAAAGGATGCAGACGCTTGTCACGACGGTGCAGGAAATAGGCGAAGAGAAATCCCGGAACCGGCGGAATCAAAAGCGCCAAGGCGAGGTGCGGAGCGATCTGCGGCACCAGCGCGACACAGATAAGAAAAAGCCGCAAGTACATCACCGACCAGGCGATAACGATCCCCTTCGACAGCGAACTCGAATATTCGGGATTCTGCCGGCTCCGCTGCGAAAGGCTGAGCGTAAGTGCCGTGCTCGAAGCGAGACCGCCGAAAAGCCCCGTGAGACCGATTCCCTTTCCCGGACCAATCCACTTGACAAGCACGTAACCGATAAAGGAAATCCCGGAAATAAAGCACACAAAAACCCAGACCTTGTAGGGCGAAACCACTTCAAGGCCCGCGGGGCCGTAGGAGCGTTCGGGAAGAATCGGGAGGATGACCGCGGAAATCAGCGCGAACTTTAACGTCGCCACAATATCGTCCTTCGAAACCTTGTGGGCAAAGGCGTGGAGTGGAGCCTTTAACGCGAGAAGCCCCAGCACGCAGACAGCGACAGCGACGCTTTCGAGAACCTTCCCATAGACGCAGAGACCGCCGAGCATAAAGACCGAGACCAGCGCCACGCTGGTAGTAATCCCCGAAGACGCTAGCGAAGCGGAAACATGCGTCGCCGCAAGGACGAGCCCGAGCACGACAAGCAGGCCGACAAAGGGCGCCGCCGACTCCATCTGCAAGGACATCAACGCGGCAAGGGCGCCGAGGATTCCCGTAATCGCAAAAGTCCGGATCCCCGCCGGGTGAAAATCCTCGTTCTGGTAGGTGTTCTCCCGTTGCAGCCCGATGATAAGGCCTATCGCGAGCGCACACGCGAGCCTGTAAAACAGATTGAATTCCATACCGGAAAATCTATATTCTTCCGGCTAAAAGCGTACTAGCTGCGGGTGAGCGTAAAGCGCAGCTGGACGGTGTTGGATTTCCATTCGAGACCGTCGTAATCGATATCGTCGCCGGAAACATAGGAATAGACAAGATCGATGCCCAAAGACCAGTTGTCGCCCACCCACCATTCCTTGCCGATTTCAAGCGAAACGCCAAATCCCGTAGCGGTACTGGAAGAGGAATAATCATCTCCATCCCACGAAAGAGCGGCATCATCCATTTCTATCCCGCAAATGCCAAGCCCGAACGTTGCGCCGATAAAGAAATTGTCCATGACACCACCCACCACCGGATAGAAAACGATGCCCGGCCCGAGAATCAAGTTTAAAAGCATCGCATCCGATTTATACGAATAGTAGGCGTTGCGAGTTTCCACTTCGCCCACAGCCGCCGAAAGCGACATCGTCCCGACAATCGCCAGATGCGGGTTCACGGCTCCGCCAAGCTTAAACGCCAGGCTCTGGGATAGCGGGCTTTTCAGATCGACATAGGAGTAGTCCGTCTTGTCCGACTTCAGGTCCATATAACCGAAGCCCGTCTTGAAGTTCATGTAGAAGCCGTCGTGAACATGCGGTTCAGCAAAAGCGAAGGCGGAAAGAGCCAAAACGGCGAACAGGACTTTTTTCATCAAAACCTCCATACAGGAATTTCTTTTCGGGAAGAATAACAAACCGATACGAATTTTGCAAGTCATTCCTTTCGATTGTCTTGCTAAATTTGGCGCATGGACCTTTCCAAACGCATTAAGCGGCACGTTACGGCGATACCCCACGACTTCCGGGCAATCTGCCATCCCGGATTCGAGAAGACCTGCGAGGCGGAATTCCGGACGCTGGAATTTACAGCCCCCGTCAAGACCTCCTTCGGGGCGCTGGATTTTACGGCAAAGCTCGACGAGGCCTGGAAACTGACGGCCTTTTCCCGCACCTGCACGCGTATCGTAATGCGCATCGAAAGCTTCTCCGCCGAAAACTTCGGACGTTTCGAAAAGAAGTCGCAGAGCATTCCGTGGGAACTCTTCTTTTCCAAAAATTCCATGCCGAGCATCCGCGTCACAAGCAAGAAATCGAGGCTTTACCACACGGACGCCGTCGCAGAACGCATCGAACGCATCGTCCGGGAAGCGCTCGAAAAAAGCGGAGAAAACTTTGGCGAGCCTTTTCCGCAGAACCTCTTTGTCCATTTCGAAAACGACCGCTGCACGCTTAGCGCAGACCTCGCCGGCGTTCCGCTCTACAAGCGGGGATTCGAACGCCACGTCGAAGCGGCACCGATCCGCGACACGCTCGCCGCGTCCATCCTCCTCGAAGCGGGCCTCTTGCATACAAGCGAACTTTTCGACCCGATGGCGGGAAGCGGAACCTTTTCGAGCGAAGCGGCACTGCTCCTCGCCGACGCGAACCTCTGGAAAACCAGAAGATTCGCCCTGCAGAACGCCCCTTCGTTCCGTCCGAACGCATGGAACTTCATGACGCGCAACACGACCGGGCTGAAACTTTTTCCCGAACTGAAAATCCATACAGCGGACATTTCGGAAAAAGCTTTCGAAACGCTCCGCTACAATTTAGAACGAGAAGGCGCAGCGCCGTTTCTACACGGAATTTCCGAAAGCGCTTTGGAAATTTCCCTGTCCGATTTTTTTGAATTGCCTCTGGCAAAAGCCTCTTCCCTGCTTGTGCTGAACCCGCCATACGGCAAGCGCATTTCCGCAGACGTCCCGCGCCTCTACCGGGAAATCGGGAAGAAAATCCGAGCGGACTTTTCCCATTCAAACGTTGCGGTCATCGCCCCGAACGCCGAAGCGGAAAAGGCTCTAGCGCTTTCCCCGAAGCGGAAAATCAGGACGCTGCACGGCGGCCTTGAAGTCAGCGTTCTTTTCCATTTTACCTAGAAGCGGAGCGAACGATTATTCCGAATCTTTCCGGGATTTTTCTTCTCTACGCATCACGAGGCTCTTGACAAGTCCGAGGAGAGCGCTCATTTCAAAACGCGTCGGAGCGAGCCGCTGCAAAAATTCCCGGACAGCGGATTCCGTCCACGTGTTGTTCTGGTAGCGGTCCGTCAGGTTCTCGTGGAGATATTTCAAGAAATTTTCGATCTGCCCGATGTTCGCTTTTTCGATGCGTCCACGCTTCAAGGGAACCCGGTCGGTGCGAAGCCCCGAACCATCGAGAAGCCCCGCCCGGCAAAGCTCGTAACAGGCGACGGTCACCGCCTGCGCAAGGTTCAGGCTCATCTGCCCCGGGACAGGAATTTCGCACACGAGCGCGCACCGTTCGATATCTTCCAAGGAAAGTCCGCAAGATTCTCGTCCGAAGACAAGCGCGACCGATCCGTCAGGAAGCCTTTCCGGCAAATGCGGAAGGGAAAGGTTCGGGACAATCGTGTCGAAGCGCCTACGGGAAAAAGCCACCGCATAGTTTGAGGTCGAAAGCGCGTCGTCCAAGGTGGGAACGACTTTCGCCGCATCGAGGATGGCTGCCGCATTGTGCGCGGTCCGGTAAGATTCCGGGTTCACGGCTTCGCGTTTCGCATAGACCAGATAAAGCTCCGAAAGCCCGTTGGAACGCATCGCCCGGGCGACAAATCCCACGTTGTGCGGATGTTCCGGTTCGACGAGGACAATTTTGAATCTAGACATAAAACCTTCTACCTTCCGATCGGCCAGCGGAAATTTTCTCCGCGGATTTCATTTTTTACGCATTCCCCGTCTTCGATTTTCGCTCCCGGAAATACAACCGCGTGGTCAAAAGTCGCCGAAGAGGGAACCTTGACTCCGGGCATCCAGACAGTCGCCTTCGCTCGAGACATCGCGCTTTCCGGGACCCCGAAATTTCCCACGCCAAGCTCTTTTCGCCGGAAGTCGCTCGCCCGCATAAGGCCGTCGGGAGTTCCCATGTCAATCCAGAGCGAGAACTTCTGGCTGTCGTCGATAAAAGGCGCATGTCCGCTTTCAAAAAGACGCTTCCAGAAAAGGCGCACATCCGTTTCTTCTTCCCGAATTTCCGAGAGGGCTCGCTTCGAATACCAGGAAATTCCCGAAAAGGTGACGCGGGCCCTTGTCCTGTCGCCAAAGCGGTCGCGGATTCCCGCAAGAAGACCGTTCCGCACATAGATCGAATTCACCATGGGATTATCGACCGCAAGAAGCGCGCACGGCGCTCCCGAAGACCGCGCAAGACGCACGAACGAACGCAAATCGAAACGGCAGAAACAATCCGAATTCATCACCAAGAGTTCATCGACCGGATCTTCCCGGTTCATCCGAAAAAGCGGACCGCCCGTTCCCAGGGCTTCGGGAAATTCCTCCCAAACCTTTTCAAATCCGAGGGCATTCGCCTCGGCGCTTAATTTGTGCGCAAGGTAGTGGGCGTTCACATGGAGAACTGCCCCCGGAAGCGTCCGCGCGAGCATCGCCTGGTGTTCGAGAATCGTCCGATCGACAATGCGGACAAGCGGCTTCGGCATTTGGAGAGTCAGCGGTCGAAGGCGTGTTCCAAGACCCGCGGCAAGCAAAAGCACGCGCATCAGAGTTCCCCGTTCTCGATAAATTCTTTACGGAACGTTCCAGAACCGAGCAAAATATCGACGGGAAGTTTCTCGTATTCGTATTCGTATGGCGGAGCCTTCCACGCAAAGTCATTCGGGTATTCGTGGAAGAGATAACGCAAGATGCGAACAGCCATGTCAAAGGATCGGAACTTTTCGCGGTCGAGGACATGGATCTGCGCGCCGCCGCAGATTTTCCCTGCGCCCTTGTGGAACGTGGGCTGGAAATAGTTTTCGCGGAAATAGACGCCCGGAAGATGCAGACCGTTCAGATAACGGCAGAGCTTCTTCGCGTCGATGAAAGGCGCTCCGAAAAGTTCGAAGGGACGGGTCGTGCCGCGGCCCTCGCTCACATTGGTAGCTTCGAAAAGGCACATTCCCGGATAGACCGTCGCCGTGTCGAGAGTCGGCATGTTCGGCGAAGGCATCACCCAGGGAAGCCCGGTTTCGTCGAACCACATCCGCGGATCGTAGCCTTCCATTTCCATCACGTAAAGTTCGCAGTCCGGGAAACATTCCGCCTGGAAAATTCTCGAAAGCTCCCCGATCGTCTTTCCATGGCGAACGGGAAGCTTCCAAAGCCCGACGAAGCTCGCATAATCCAGGTCGAGAACCGGGCCTTCTACAGTGTCACCGAGCGGGTTCGGCCTGTCGAGAACGACGACAGGAATCTTCGCCTTTTCGCAAGCCTTCATGCAGAGAAAAAGCGTCCAGATAAACGTGTAGTAGCGCGCCCCGACATCCTGCATATCCACAAGAAGAACGTCGATATGCGAAAGCATTTCCGGAGACGGTTCACGCGTCTTTCCATAGAGGCTATAGACCGGAATGCCCAGTTCGGGATCGACCGTTCCTTCCCATTCGATCATGTTGTCCTGGGTATGTCCCAAGATGCCGTGCTGCGGACCGAAAAGCGCGGAGAGCTTGAAGAGCTTTCCATCGTAACGACGGAGCGTTTCTAGCGTGTGATGCAAACGGGAATCGACGGATGCGGGGTGCAGAAGCGCCCCCAGGCGCCTTCCGCGCAACTCTTGCGGGAAAGCGTTTTCAAAACGGGATAGAGCGATTTTTACGGTCATTTTTTGCTATATTTTGAAATGGTTATACCTAAATATAAGTAGATATATCACACAAAAAGCAATCCTATTAGGAAAAACACAATGCCCTATCTTAACAAAGTAATGCTCATCGGAAACATCGGCAAAGATCCGGAAACGAAAGTTACCCCGAGCGGTCGCAAGCGCGTATCCTTCTCTCTCGCCACATCCCGCCGCTACCGCGACGCGAACGGAGAAACAAGGGAGCAGACAGATTGGCATAACATCGTCGGCTGGGGAAAAATCGCCGACATCATCGAACAGCTCGGGGTCCACAAGGGCATGACGCTTTTCGTGGAAGGCACGCTCACCTACCGCTCCTGGGACGACCAGAACGGACAGAAGCGCTATGCGACGGACATCAACATGGAGACCTTCCAGCTGCTCACGCCGCGCAACAACCCGAACGGCAACTACTACCAGAACCAGAACGCGAACTACAACCGCCCGGTCACGCAGTCGGCAATCAACCCGAATCCCAACTACGGACGGAATCCGACGATCATCAACCCGACCCCGATTCCTCCCGCCCCGGTAGGAGCTGGTCCCGAAGCGGAAGACGATTTGCCGTTCTAATTAGATAGACAGGAATGCCAGCTTTCGATC
>JBNMGX010000118.1:0-6547 GCA_050872465.1 Hallerella sp. | reverse complement strand
TGTCATTCCCGTGCACCGACACGGGAATCTCCGTATGAGATTATCGGGTCAAGCCCGACAATGACAAGTTGAGCGATATAGACATTTGTAAGTCTGAGCACTGATTCCTGAGTCCTACTTTCCTAATTTCTCTCAACTATTAAAAAAAGCCCCGAACCTAAAAGTCCAGGGCTTTGTAAAAATTCAGAACTTGCGAAAAACTACTTGCGGCTCCAAGTCGTTCCCTGCGGACCGTCCTTGATTTCGACGCCTTTTTCCTTGAGCAGGTCGCGAATGCGGTCGCTTTCCGCCCAGTTTTTCGCTTTGCGGGCTTCGGAACGCTTTGCGACAAGCGCTTCGATTTCCGCGGAATCGTCCGCGACATTCGGGTCCGGCTTTTTCGCAAATTCCTTGCGCGGTTCGTCGAGCTTCAATCCGAGCACCCGATCGAAATCCAAAACCAGCGCAGCCTTTTCGCCTTCGGAAAGATCCGTTTTGAGAACGCCGTTCAGAATGCCGAGCGCGCGCGGCATGTTCAAATCGTCGCCGATCGCGTTCTTGAATTCCTCGCGCCACTTCTTCGCCGCGTCCGTTTCGATTGCCGTCGCCTTTCCGATCAGCGGATCCGTTTTCTTGTGCAGGCTCTTGAGAGCTTCCCGTGCGCTGTCGAGCGATTCGAAGCTGAAATTCAGATAGTTCCGGTAATGGCTGGTGAGCGCAAACAGGCGATAGTCCAACGGGTTGTAGCCTTTGTCCTTCAGCACATCGACCGTCAGGAATTCACCGGAGCTCTTGCTCATCTTGGCGCCGTCGAGCCGCAAGAATTCGCCGTGCATCCAGAAGCGGCTAAAAGGCTTTCCCGTTGCGCATTCGCTCTGGGCGATTTCGTTTGTGTGGTGGACGCGGATATGGTCCGTTCCGCCGCAGTGGATGTCGAGAGTCGGGCCGTTATACTTCATCGCCATCGCGGAGCATTCGATGTGCCAGCCGGGAAATCCCACGCCCCACGGGCTGTCCCATTCCATCAGACGATGTTTGTCCTTGGGGCTGAACTTCCAGAGCGCAAAGTCCGTCGGAGCACGCTTTTCGCCCATATCGATTCGGGAACCCTGGCGAAGATTTTCCACGTCCAAGCGAGCAAAGTCCGCATAGCGCGGGAACTTGAGACTGTCGAAATAGATGCCGTCGGACGTCCGATACGTATAACCCTTTTCTTCAAGAACCTTTACCAGGTCGATCTGTTCCTGGATGTGATCCGTTGCGCGGACCCATTTCGTCGGTTCCTGGATGTTCAAGGCGTGCCAATCCCGGAAGAAAGCGTCCATGTAAAACTTCGCGATATCCCACACGGATTTTCCTTCGCGGAGCGCGCCTTTTTCCATCTTGTCGTCGCCGGTATCGCCGTCGCTCGTGAGATGTCCGACGTCGGTAATGTTCACGATGTGGTTTAATTTGTACCCATAGTATTCCAGCGTCCGGCAGAGCGTATCTTCAAAAATATACGTGCGCAGGTTTCCGATGTGCGCATAGTGATAGACTGTGGGACCGCAGCAATACATCTTAACCGTATCGTTTCCGGGAAGAAGGCCGAAAGGTTCCTTTTTTCGGGATGCCGTATTGTAAAAGAGAAGAGACATAGTCGTTATCCTTGAAAATTTAACGGTTTTTGGAGCGGCGTTCGAAATTGAGCCAGTCGAACATCGGGAGCAGCGCGCGATTCTGCGGATTTTCCGTGTCCGCGATGTACTTCCGGTATGCGGCAAACGCCTGGTTTTCGAGCGATGTCTTGTCGATGTTCAGCTGCATCCAACCCGCCATCGAGATGAGGCCCGTAATATGCGAAATCACGTTTTCATCGTATTCGGCGGAAGCCTTTTCGATGAGCTCGGAGAGCTTTCTGTAAAACATCCTGCCCGTGCCTCCGAACGAGAAGTTCGTCTGGAGTTCCACCGCTTCGTCGATTAACTTGTGCGTATCGTCCAAGAGCTTCGGGTCGTGCGCCTTCAGATACTGCAGCGCCATTTCGTGAATCTTCGCGTTGATTTCGAGGCTCAGAACCTTGCGCATCGTATCGGTCAGCGTATGGTCGGAATCGGCGAGCGAATCGATGGAGAGCCCGTGGGAAAGCGCAAACCCGTCGAAAGCGTGCGTGACTTCTTCTAAGCGGGACTTCGTCAAAAGCTGATTGACATGACGGAGTGAATCGCTCATCAGATGCCGCAAGCGGATGACGTAGGCGGTCGGGAAAAGCTCCTTCAGCTTGTCGAAAGAAAGGTTCGAATCGTCCACAAACGGGAGGTTCTTTTCGTCGAATCCGCTGAACGTGGCGACGGTAACGCGTCCCATATTATCCGTCAGGACAAGAATCGTCGCATCCGTCCGATCGTCGATATCCGCATCGTCGAATACCGCATGGACAACGGTTTCCCGCTTTCTCGAACCGACAACTTTCGCTTCAATCCGCGGATCGAGCTTCGAAGAATCCTCGTAGCGGTCAAGCCCCATGTGCAGGACAACGGCCCGCTCCGCAAGCAGCTTGAGGGCTACCGGCATTTCGGGCACCGCATAGCGGACAAAAACCTCGGCGCCGTTCCAATGATGCTCGTTGGAAGTCGCCCGTCCGAGAATGCTCATGAACTGGTCGCGCAGCGGATGATAATCGGGCAGGAACGGCCTAAAAAGTTCCATTGCGCGTTCCGCATAACGCATATTCTGGACAGGTTCAAGACCTTCGATATCGTTGAAAAACCAGCCGCAGCTCGTAAACGAGAACAGGCAGAACTTCTGGATTTCGAGCAGTCGAATCGCACTTGCCCGTTGCTTCTTGTCTTTCGGGTCCTTGAGAATTTCGGCGAGGAATTTTTCCTTGCGCTCCGTCTCCTCGGGTTTCACCAGGACATCGATGTAACGGTTCCGCGCTTCCCACGGTTCGACTTTTGAAATTTTTTCGAACTCGCGCAGATAGACTTCGTCCGCAAATTTCTTGAGAAAATTCATCGCGTCACGAAGCGGAGTACGCCATTTCTGGTTCCATCCCGGACCGCCGCCGGTCGAACAACCGCAGTCCCGATACCAGCGTCCGACGCCATGGGCGCAGCTCCACGCACATCCTTCGGAATAGGCGTTCTTGAGCTTCACTTCGAAGCGCGGCGGGAAATGTTCGCGGAACCAGCCGAAGTTCACCGGAACCATTTCATGCTCCGGAGCGTATCGGTTAAAGAGCCAGGCCGCGCACATGTCGCCAAACGGTTCGTGATGCCCGTAAGATTCCCCGTCCGTTCCGATGCTCACCAGCTGGGCGTCTTCGCGGTTCGGGTCGAAAGCGTCCTGAATCCGCTTGCCAAAAACGTTCGCATCACGCAAGAGATGCTCAAACCCGACAGCGCTCGAAAGCCACGGGTTGTAGAAGAAAACATCCAGGTAGCCGTCGCAAATTTTCTTTCCCTCGGCATCAACCGGAAAAATCCGGTAGGGGCGCGTCGTATCGATGTCCGTATTTTCGCACGGTTTCCAGTTCCCGCCGGTGAGCGGTCGGAAGCTTTCGGCCTGGGTCGGAGAAAGAATCGTAAACTGGATTCCTTCGCGGATCAAATCGACGACAACGTCCATATTGATGGCGGTTTCCGCAAGCCACATCGCCTCGGGTTTTCTCCCGAAATGCGTTTCGAAATCGCGGATGCCCCAGCGGATTTGCGTTATCCGGTCCTCTTTCGAAGCGAGCGGCATGATGATGTGGTTATACACCTGCGCAATGGAATTTCCGTGCCCAAGGCGTTCGACGCTTTTCGCATCGGCCTCTTGAATCCGACGATAGGTTTCCGGCAAGTGCGTCCGAATCCAGCCGATAAGTGTCGGACCGAAATTGAAGCTCATGTATTCGTAGTTGTTTACGATATCCTGAATCCGCCCGGAACCCGAAAGAATCCGGCTTGCGGCGTTCGGGCTGTAACACTGTGCCGCGATCCGGTCGTTCCAATCGTGGAAAGGAGATGCGCTCGGCTGGTTTTCGATTTCGCCGGTCCAGGGATTTTCGCGAGGCGGCTGGTAGAAGTGTCCGTGGATTGTGAAGTAAAGCGGTTGTTTTGCCATTTGATTACCGTTAATTTGTACGCTCAGAGAATCAGCATCCCGTCGCCGTAGCTGAACAGATGAAGCCTGTGCTCCACCGCATACCGATAGGCGCAGAGCGTGTTCTCGCGACCGTAAAAAGCTGCGACCAACAAGATCAGGGAACTTTTTGGCCAGTGAAAATTGGTGAGAAGACCGTCGGCGATTTTATAGCGGTATCCCGGGTAGAAGAAGGCGTGCGTAACACCGGTCTGCGGGACAAGCGTTCCGTCGTCCTTCGCGATGGTCTCGATGACGCGTGTGCTGGTCGTGCCAATGGGGACAATGCGCCCGCCCGACTTTTTCGCCGCGTTGATAATTTCCGCGTTTTCCTCCGTGAGTTCGTAATGCTCCCCGTGCATCTTGTGCAGGCGGAAGTCCTCTTCGGAGATGTTCTGGAACGTTCCCGGTCCGACGTGCAGCGTGACTTCGGCGACCTTCACGCCTTTCGCCTTCAAGTCCGCCATCATCTGTTCGTTGAAGTGGAGGCTTGCCGTCGGAGCCGCAACCGCGCCCGAATACTTGGCGAAAATCGTCTGGTAGGCGATTTTGTCTTCTTCGTCGTCGGGTCTATCGATATACGGCGGCAGCGGAACGTGCCCTTGTTTGTTCATCACGGCTTCCAGTTCCACGGGCGTCGCGTCAAATCGCAAGATTCTCGCTCCGTCCGGGTTAATCTGTTCGACCGTCGTACGGATTCCCGCGATTTCCAGTTCGCGTCCGACCCGAAACGCCTTGCCGGGACGCACCCAGGATTCCCACCGGGCCTTTCCCGAAGCATCCGGAAAAAGCGCCTGCACCAGGAGAATCTCCACTTCGCCGCCGTGTTCCGTCCGCCCGAAAAGCCGCGCCGGAATTACCTTCGTGTTGTTCACGACGATGCAGTCACCGGACCGAAAATATTCGACGATTTTCGGAGCGGGAACGATTTCCAGCGAGCCGTTTCCGTCCTTGGGGCAGTGCAAAATTTTCGTCTTGCCTTTGCCCGGGGAACGCGTCGCGATAAGCTCCTTCGGAAATTCAAACGCATAATCGGAAAGATGGGTCGAAATCATAACGCCTTGACCGATTCCTTCAGCTTTTTCCGCAGATTTTCCTTCAGGGATTCCGGTTCGAGAATCTTCACGTCGGGAAGAACGCTCAGAAGCCAGCCCTCGAAATCGGGCGTGTCGTAGATGGAAAGTTCGACCGTCATCGGGTCCTGCTTCCGGATTTTTACAGGCGGGTTGAAATGCGCTTCGCGGAACTGCGCCGCGAGCCACGACGACTTGATTTCCATCACGAGCTTGATTTTTTCAAAGGCCGCTCCGCTAAACTTTCCAAAACAGTTCCGGTAAAGATTCTTGTAGTCGAAATCGACAGGCGGGAAAAATCCTCCCGTCCGGCGGAAATTCTTGATCCGGCGCACGGCGAAAAACTTGACGATGTTTTCCGACAAGGCAATCAGATAAAGCGTATCGATCCGCAAGACAAGCTTTAGCGGGCAGACTTCGAGCTTTTCTTCCTGCGCCAGGTCCTTCGCCGGAACATACGTGATAAAAAGCTTCGCCCGCGATTTAATCGCTTCGAGCATCTTGTCGATTTCCGCTTCCCGGAAACTCAGATTTTCGCTGTATTCCGAAAACGGTCCCAGATCGACGATGAAGTCGTTATCGACGCTCATCGCATGGCTCATCGTCTCGGAGTCCGCAATTTCGTCACCGCAGAGATATTCGATCGCCTTCTTGACGTTTTTCCCGTGAGCGGTCGTTCCGACGCTGTCGAGGACTTTTTGCGCCGACTTGAGTCCGCGGATTATCGCCTCGGGACGCTTCACCGCCGAAGCCTGGATAAAGAACTTTTTCGTCTTTTTCTCTTGTTTCAACCCGCAGTTTTCCGATTCCAGCGTTTCGATGTAGCGGTAGATCGTGCGCTGGTCGCGTCCCATGTAGTCCGCGAGTTCCTTGAGCGTTGCCGGCTTGTTGGGAGGACTCAGACGCATTTTCAGCTGGGTTAGCTTCTCGTATGTTGATTTCGACATTCCATTCTCCTTCTTTATCCATTTCCCATGCAAAGATGCGTCGGGATGTCCATCCCTTTCATCACACGGTCAACGATCCTGTTTAACAATTTTTTTTGAATGAGACCCGAAGGTTCGCACTTCACGATGATTTCGTCCGCCAGTGGGATTACCTGCAAGCGGCATTTCGAAAGGCAACTGTTCAATTTCAGCGCAAGGGAAAGCTTTTCCGCCAGGGCCTTCACTTGGGACGAAGGCTCGGGTACCGCTTTTAATTCAAAAGCCAGTCCGCGAAGACCGAAAATTTCGCCGATGCGTTTTTTGATTTCCGCCAAATCGCTTTCTGCAAAATAAAGGGCTCTTACGACCGCTTCGCCGTTCTCGACTTCCACTACGCCGTTGAAAAGCGGAGAACTTTTCTCGTCCAAAATTTTAACGACTTGCAACCGTAAATCCTCATCC
>JBNMGX010000117.1:0-6694 GCA_050872465.1 Hallerella sp. | reverse complement strand
GTAGGAGAAGCCTTTCACGATGAGCGAAGAATCGCTGTAAGGCATCCGGTGAAGAACGATTGTCTTGGTCCGCTTGAGCACTTAGGCTTTCGCCCCGAAGCTGTCGTCGAGCCGTTTCCCGCCGAGGATGTGACAGTGGATGTGCGGAACCGTCTGCCCGGCATCTCCTTTTGCGTTGAAAACGAAACGCGCTCCGCTTTCGGCGAGACCTTCCTTCTTCGCGATATTCTGTGCGCAGAAGAGAAGCCGCCCCATCAGCGGGGAATCTTCCGCCTGCATGTCGAGGAGGCTCTCGATGTGCTTCTTGGGGACGACGAGGACGTGCGTGGGGGCTTGTGGATTCAAGTCGCGAAACGCGTAAAATTCGTCGTCTTCGTAAACTTTGTTCGAGGGGATTTCACCGCGGATGATTTTGCAGAAAATGCAGTCGGACATGGAAATACCTGTAGAAATGGAATGTTCTGGTTCGCCTTTTGCAGCGAGTTTCGTAAAAACTAACATTTTGTCGTGTTTCGGGCAAACTTTGCGGGGTCTCTTTTGCTAGATTTGGCGAGGAATGATTTTGCCGTCTTTTACAAATTCACAGGTATTTTCTAAGCGTCCGGAGAGGCTGTGGCGACTGATGTCGAAAGGCTTTTCCGCAGGCGCGGGCAAAATCATCGGCTCAAACGATTTTCACATTTGAGGAATCGAACATGAATTTTTCGCAAGTTATTTCCGAGGAACTGAAACTGGAAGAGTGGCGCGTGGCCAAGGCTCTGGAACTGATGGATCAGGGCGGAACGATTCCGTTTATCGCGCGTTACCGCAAGGACCAGACCGGAACGCTGAATGAAATTGAACTTCGCGATATCCAGCATCGCCGCGAATATCTGCAGGAACTCGAAGAGCGCAAAGCGACCATCCTGAAATCCATCGAAGAACAGGGAAAGCTTTCGCCGGAACTCAAGGCGCAAATCGAATCCTGCAAGGACAAGACGAACCTCGAAGACCTTTACGCTCCCTACAAGCCGAAAAAGCGTACCCGCGCGACGATTGCGAAGGAATGCGGGCTTGAACCGCTCGCTCGCACGATCATGGCCCAGGAAGAGACGACGAACACGCCGGAAGAAATCGGGCGGATCTACCTTTCGGAAGAAAAGGGACTGGCCGATCCGAAGGCTGCGATCGCAGGCGCTTGCGACATCCTCGCAGAAGAAGTCGCCGACAACGCCGAGTTCCGCCAATACCTGCGTCTGCAAATCGAAAAGCAGGGCGTCATGACGTCGAAAGTCCGCAAGGAATTCGAAAAGCAGGACACCAAGTTCAAGAATTACTACGCCTTCTCCGAGCCTGTTTCAAAAATCCCGAGCCATCGGATGCTCGCGCTACGCCGCGGCGAAAAGGAAAAAGTTCTCCGGCTCGCTATCGAAATGCCCGATGCGGAACTGGTTTCCTATCTGCAGCGCCAGATTATCAAGGGCGACAGCATCTGGAAGCCTTATCTCGAAGAAATGTGCAAGGACGCTTGGGAACGCCTTCTCAAGACGAGCCTCGAAAGCGAAGTCCGCTTGCTCTTGAAGGACAAGGCCGAAGAAGAAGCGTTCAAGGTCTTCAGCAAGAACCTGCAAGATGTGCTGCTTGCGCCGCCAGCCGGTCACAAGGCTGTTCTCGCTCTTGATCCGGGATTCCGTACGGGATGCAAGGTCGCAGTACTCGACAAGAACGGAAAGTTTATCGATCACGGGGTCATCTTCCCGCATGAACCGCAGAAGAGAGTTGCCGAAGCCGGTGATTACATCGCTTCGCTTGTGGAAAAATACGATATCGACCTGATCGCTATCGGAAACGGTACGGCGAGCCGCGAAACGGATGCTTTTGTCGCGGGGATCGCGCACAAGTTCAAGGGCAAGAAGCCCGCTCGCGTCGTGGTCTCGGAAGCGGGCGCTTCGGTTTATTCCGCAAGCCCGATTGCCATCCAGGAGTTCCCGAACGAAGACGTGACGACCCGTGGAGCGATTTCCATCGGCCGCCGTTTGCAGGACCCGCTGGCGGAACTGGTGAAGGTCGATCCGCAGTCGATCGGCGTAGGGCAGTATCAGCATGACGTGAACCAGCGCGAACTGAAAAAGCGTCTGGACGAAGTCGTGGAAAGCTGCGTGAACATGGTCGGCGTCGATTTGAACAGCGCAAGCGCTCCGCTTCTCACGCATGTGGCCGGAGTCTCGGCGACGCTTGCCGAAAACGTGGTGAAGTACCGCGAAGAGAACGGCGCATTCAAGAGCCGCCAGGATGTCTTGAAGGTCAAGGGATTCGGGCCGAAAGCCTTTGAACAGTCGGCGGGATTCCTTCGGATTCCGGGGGCGGAAAATCCGCTCGATTGCAGCGCGGTGCATCCTGAAAATTACGGGCTTGTTGAACGGATGGCGGAAAAAGCCGGCGTCGCGGTCAAGGATCTCGTCGGAAACGCTAGCGCGATCAAGTCGCTTTCTCCCGAAGAATTCCTCTCGGATTCGGTCGGAAAGCACACCCTTGAAGACATTTTCTCCGAACTCGAAAAGCCGAGCCGCGATCCGCGCAAGGAATTCCGCTATGCGAAATTCGACGACAAGATCAAGAGCATCAACGATCTCGTCACCGGCAGCTGGATGGAAGGCGTGGTGACGAACGTGGCGAACTTCGGCGCGTTTGTCGATATCGGCGTGCACCAGGACGGGCTTGTCCACGTTTCGGAAATCAGCGATAAGTTCGTGGAAGATGCAAAGACCGTCTTGACGGTGGGCGATGTCGTAAAAGTCCGTGTTCTCGGTGTGGATGCGGGCCAAAAACGCATCAGCCTTTCGATGAAACAGGAACAGGTCGATGGCGTAGCTGGTGCCGGTCGTGGTTCCAGAAACCAGCACGGTCGCGGACGCCACGAAGGTGGCATCAAACCTCATGCGACGATTGCGGACCTGAAGGCTCGTCTCGGCGGACCGAATCCGAATGCCGCTCGCAAGGGAAATGCCCAGCCGAACAAGCTCTCTTCGATGATCAAGAAGTTCAAGAAAGGATTGTAATCGGAAATTAATTGATGCGAAAAGCCCGGTGCGAACCGGGCTTCTTTTGTAAAGGGGATTGTTTTTTCTTTTACTCGAATGTAGTTTTGTTATTGAAATTTTAAACTTTTGAGGCTAAAATGCGGGACGAAATTTTTTTGGAAAATCTGTACTTGGAGCATATTGATGAAAATATTCGAAAATTTCCGCAATCTTTTTTAGATGCGGATGAAATTAAAATTTTAAAAAAGCTTGATGAAATGTCGCTCCTTCACTGTGTCCGAAATTTATCGCCGAAAAGTGAAACTTGGGCGACGATTTCCCTATTCGTCGATTATTTTAAACTTGTCCCGGAGCCCAGAAATCCAAGAATCCTTTGGGCTTTTTTGATCGCGCTTTTGTTGTTTTCGGATGAGACTTGTTTTTCGAAGCTGGAAAAAGAAATTTTAAGAAAATTGATTTGGCGAATATGTCTTTATCTTAACGGACTAAAAGACTGTTCGCCCATGCTTTCAGAAGAAAAACAACAGGTGGATTTGTCGTTTGAAAAAAATATTGATGAAATGAAACTGTATAAAGCGGAATTTGATTTGCAAGATGCAAAATTAGAAGAAATTTTAAATACATTAGATGATTCTAGGTCAAAGGAACGGTTTTATTTGATGAGAAATGTCTATCGCGAAGGAAAGAAACTTCTTCAAAATCGGGAAAATGCGGAGCTTTTGTTCCTTTTGAAAAATCGGACAGAAAAAGATCCGAATCGCAATGAGTATTTTGCGACAGGTTGCCATACCGGTTCGGTTCATCGCAATTCAGCGATTCAAAGAGGTCTTGTCAAGGCGGATGGAATAAAGTCTTCTAATCCTGAGTATTTGGAAAATGAAAATGTCGTCTTCCACTCGCATCCCAGTCGTTCACCGCTATCTGTTAACGGAATTGTTGATGGGGATTTAGGACATTCTGTTCAATCGGGCAAACAAGTTTTTGGTATCAATTCTGATGGCGATATCTTTTATACAACGCCTGAACTTGCGGGGCGATGTTTTGCTTCGACCGATCGTTGTAGCAGTTACAATGGGCAAGTGTTCCTTGGAAACATCAAGGACTTTTTACAGTGATTCGTTCTTTTTGCGTGATCGGATTCTGTTGCCTTCAGGTCTTGAATGCTTTGACCCCTTGTGAGCGATTTCTGAAAGACAATGTTGAATTTGTAAAGAATGCATCTGCAGCCTCTTGCCTAGATAGCGTCCGTTTGTTCTTTACGGAATATTACGCCCCTTACGATGTTCACATCGCGGAAATTCAAAAAGAAAATTTTGCATCGCACTTCGGGTTTCGTTGCCGTGTCGGTTCTTGCAAAAATGAAGGGATGACTTGGGAAAGGTTCAAACAGGAAAATACAGAAAAGAAATGTGTTCGAAAATTTGTCTCAGCTGATTCCGCGAAATTGTTTTCATCTTTTAAAAATTTTATCCGCCAAATCGAAAACCTGGATGATCGAAAATTTGATTCGC
Organism: Hallerella sp.; assembly: GCA_050872465.1. Lineage (GTDB taxonomy): Bacteria > Fibrobacterota > Fibrobacteria > Fibrobacterales > Fibrobacteraceae > Hallerella. The sequence continues at coordinate 2,163 of JBNMGX010000117.1, read as the reverse complement.
TTTATTCGGCGAACGATCTGTTTTGTAATCTATATCAAAATGATTTTACCCGTCTCTTTGCAAGGCCTCTTCAAAGTGGCGGCTACATTTCCGTGAAGAATGATTCCGTTTTGTATATCCAGGGGAATTCTCTTTCGCCCGGGCTTTTCTTGAGTAATTTTAAGACGGGAATACAGCGGAAAGTTTATGATTTTTTCCATCGAACGGAAGACGGCTTTACGCTAAGCGATGAATTTCGAATCGTGGAGAGTTCGGATTCGTCTTATCGCGTGGAATATGCGGGAGGCGATATCGTCTATTATGATGGCAAGGATTCGGTTTCTTTTGTACTCGGCGACACTTCGGGCTTTTGGATGTTCATCCAGTATAAATTAAATGGTGATTCTGTATTGCATTCAAATGCTCCCGAATATCTGGAAAATGCGGAATCCTACCGGATGTCCGAAGCGGCAGCGCATCGCTATCTGTTAAAGCAGAACCGCTACCGCATACCTTTCTATGGAACGGATACAAGCGAAAAGCGTCCTCTTTTTCAAAAGGAGTTTCCGTTTTACAGAATCGACTGTTTTCGCTAGGAATGGTATCTTTTTTTGCTTAGGAATTTGCTTGGTACGCTTTCCATGTCGTGGAAAGAATCGTTTCCAAGTCGGAATATTTGGCTTCCCAGCCGAGAATTTCCTTTGCCTTGGACGGATTCGCGATGAGCGATGCCGGATCTCCGGGGCGGCGTTCCACGATGCGGAAAGGAACTTTTTTCCCGGAAGCTTTTTCTGCTCCGCGGATGATATCGAGAACGCTTGCACCGGTTTGCGTTCCCAGATTGACGACTAGACTTTTGTTGTTGCTTTGTAAGTAATCAAAAGCCATTTTATGTCCGCGGGCAAGATCGTTTACATGGATGTAGTCGCGGACGCCTGTTCCGTCGGCGGTTTCGTAATCGTTTCCGAAGACGAGGACTTCCTTGCGCTTGCCGGTAAGAGCTTCCATCACGACGGGAATCAGGTTCGCCGGATTTTTTTCAAGTCCCGTGAGACGTCCTTTGACATCGTAGCCGGCTGCGTTGAAGTAGCGGAGCGCGGCAAAGCGGATTCCGCGGAGTTTGTCGTACCAGTTCAAAAATTTTTCGATGGCGAGCTTGGTGAAACCGTAATAGTTTTCGGGGTCGGTCGGATGGTTCTCATCGACAGGCATGTATTTTGGGGAACCATAGACGGCTGCGGAACTGGAAAAGACGATGTACTTTACTTTGTGCGTAGCGGCCGCATTTAAAATGTTGACGGAACCGTTAATGTTGTTTACGCTATATTTTTCGGGATTTGTCATGGATTCTCCCGCAGCCTTGAAGGCGGCGAGATGCACGAGTCCTTCGGGTTTGAAATTTTCAAAGAATGCGTCCAAATCTTTTGGATTTAAAATATCGCCTTGGGTGAATCCCGCTTCCGGGAAAAGGTTCTGGCGCAGCCCGGTCGAAAGATTGTCAAAAACGTGGACGTCATGCCCTGCATCGAGAAGTTCCCGGACCGTGTGGGAACCGATGTAGCCTGCGCCGCCGATTACTGCGATTTTCATGGAATCCTCCGATATCAAGATTCTGCTATCTGCAATTTAAAAATTATAGCCGTCCGACGCTTTGGTTAACGCTTCGATTTCGCATTCGTCAGCGGATTTTTTTATTTTCCTGGGATTGCTACGAGGCGAAAGGCAAGGCGATTCGCGTCGGAAATTAAGCCTCACCCGATTCCGTCCAAAATTTCGAAACGTTCGTATGCCGTTTCCAGGATCTTTTCCTTTTCGGCGAGTTTTTTTTGCGTTTCGATGAGCTTTGTCGGATCCGTATAGACCGCTTCCGTCCCGAGCTGTTCTTGCAGACAGGCGATTTCCTGTTCGAGTTTTTCGATGGTTTCGGGGAGCGCCTGGTATTCGCGTTCTTCCTTGTAGCTGCGTTTTTTCTTTTCCTTTGGACGTTCCTCGGCGGATTTTTTTGCGGAGCTTAACTGTGTTTCGGCTTCCTTTATGCGTAATTTTTTCGCTTCCGCGTAATCGCTAAAGCCTCCGACATTTTCATGGATGTCCCCGACGCCTTCGAATCCCAGAATTTCCGTGGCGACATTGTCGAGAAAATCCCGATCGTGGCTGACCGTGATGACCGTTCCGTTGTATTCG
>JBNMGX010000116.1:0-6765 GCA_050872465.1 Hallerella sp. | reverse complement strand
GCGAGATCGAGAACGGTCGGGCCGATATCGAGTTGCGACGCGACATCTTTTCGAATTTCAAGCCCGGAAAAAAGGTTCGAATCCGCGGAAAAAATACCGATGAAAATCTGAGCCGCGGCGACGCCTAGTGGCTGCGGAACCGTGTAATCGATGGAATCGACAGGCGTGTCATGATCGCCTAAAATGACGATAGCGGTGCGTTCAAAATCCGGGCGTTCGGCAAGAGCCTTGAAAAGCTTCCCGAGCTGTGAATCCGTGTAACGCAAGGCGTTTCGGTAGCGTTCCATCGCATTGTCGGGCTTTGGGGCAAAATCGTCCGGGTAACCGTAAAAGGGAATATGCGTCGAAATTGTGTTAAATGTTAAAAGCCAGGAAGAATCGGTCGGCAAGTCGCGCAGCATTTGGAGGACCACGTCCATTCCCAGGCTGTCTGTCGTTCCGGGCTTGCCGGGTTCGGGCATTTTCCAGTCTTTTCCGTAAAATTTCTCGATAAAGGGCAGCGTGTGATCGAAAACCGGATTTGAAATCGTCATATATTGTCTGACATAATCCGTCATCAGTTTGGGAAATCCGATGAAGTGATTGGATGCGTAAAAGCTTGGAACGTCGCGGTTCGGGTGGGAAGGAAAACCGAAATAGGTCGCCATGGTTCCGCGGACTGTCGGGTAGCCGCCGCTAAAAGCGTTTTCAAACCAGAGTCCGCCCCCGCCGTTTGAAAAATACTTTCCTTGGGAAAGTGCCCAGAGGTTCGGGGCGAGAGCCGTGTCGCCGGAAAGCATCTGGTTGAGGATGCGCCCCTTGAAGGATTCCCCGAAGATGAAGACGATGTTGTAGGGATGTTTTGCACGGTATTCCTTTTCGAAAGACTTGCGGTAGGCGGGAAATTCTTGATCGATTATTTCGAAATTTTCGGGCAGGAAGGCGTCGAGGTCGGCGACGAGTTCGTCCGTAATCGTGTAATTGTCGCGCACAAATTCAAAGGTCTCTTCGGCGGCGATGTGCAAAATCGGAGCGGTCAGCGTATGCTTTCCGAGCGTAAACCGCATATCGACCTGTGTTCCTAGGACGGGAATCGTCTTGATGCCGCGCGTTCCGGCGAGAAACAGCACGAGCGGGATGACGGAAAGGACCATGCCTGCGGTAAAAAGCGTTATCGGAATCCTAAAACTTTTGGTTTGTGTCGAGGCTTTTTTCTTTCGGGATAGGTAAAGGATGATAGCGATAAATCCGGCGATGTCGATAAAGAGAAGCGAAAGCCAGCCGACGGTTCCCTTGAAGTCTCCGCCGAGCGTGGAAACGGTCGTCGAATCGGTGATGTTCGACAGGTGAAAATAGGTGCGCAAAAACGAGTAGGAGAGCCGCTGGTGGGAAAACCGGAAAACTTCGTAATCGACCGCGGCGAGGATGAAGTAGAAAATGAGGAATACGGAAAGCGCCCGAGGTTTCTTGAAAAAGGCGAAGAGGGAAACGAGGACGAGAATCGCCCCGTAAGCCATGGAAATCTGCCAGACGGTTTTCCCGGCGAACATTTCCGACAGGGAAAGCCCGAGCGGATCGGGAAGCGCATAAAAAAGGACGAGCATCGCGCTTTGCAGGAAAATGGCAAACAGGGTAATCAGAATAAAAGGATTCATAGGATTTCGTCCGAAGTGGCAGATGACAGAATCGCTTGAAATTTATCCGGCGGGCTAATGGATATTCGATTTGATCGTTTCGACGGCCCGTGCGAATGTCGCGTCTTCCTGCATTTCCTTTTCGATGGTCTTTATCGCGTGCATGACTGTGGAATGGTCGCGGTTTCCGAACCGCATCCCGATGCTCTTGAGGCTGAGCGTCGTGAGCTTTTTCATGAGGGACATGGCGACCTGGCGCGCGTGGGCGACTTCTTTCGTGCCGCGGCCCGCTTCGAGGAGCTTGTCCTCGGGAACGTCGAATTCCTGGGAGACGGCATGGATGACCGCTTCGATTCCGACGCGGCGCTTGATGTTCGGGATGATGTCGGCGACGACTTGCCGCGCGAGCGAAATGCTAATGTCCTGCTTGAGAAGGCTCGACTGCATCGCTAGCCGAACGATGGCCGCTTCGAGCGGACGGACGCTTCCTTCGATGTTCTCGGCGAGATAGGCGAACACGTCGTCGGAAATGTCGAGATGGCTGTTGTTTGCCTTTTTCCTGAGGATCGCTTCGCGGGTTTCAAAGGCCGGCGGCTGGATATCGACGGTAAGGCCCGAAGAGAATCGGCTTACCAGGCGATCGGAAAGGCTCTTGACTTCGGCGGCTGGGGCGTCGGACGTGAGAACGATTTGCTTTCCCGCCTGGTGCAGCGTATTGAAAATGTGGAAAAATTCGTTCTGGGTTTCCGTCGAACCGCTCCAGTTCTGGATGTCGTCGATGAGAAGCACATCGACATCTTCGCGGTAGAATGTGGACCATTCGTTCGTGTTTCCGTTGCGAATGCTTTCCGTGTATTCCCGCTGGAAATCGTTTGCGGGGATGTAGCGGACGACCTTTCCCGTCGCGTTTCCCAGAATGTAGTTGCCGATCGCCTGTAAAAGATGCGTCTTTCCGAGCCCGGACGCTCCGTAGATGAAGAGCGGGTTGTACTTGCTGTGGTCCGGGTTTTCGGCGACGGCGAACGCTGCGCTGAAAGCGAGCTTTGACTTGTCCCCGACGACAAAGTTCTCGAAGCTGAGTTCCTCGGAAAGCTTTATCGGCTGGCAGAAATCGTGCGGTGTCGCCGATACGCTCGGATTCGCTTCGGCGTGCTGGAAGTCAAAATCCAGGTGCTGACCGGTAGCCTCTTGCCAACTGATTTCGAGAAGAACCTTGTAGGGCAGGTAGGACTTGACATCCTTATTCGGGGGAAGCAGGACGGAGCACCGTCGGTCGGTGACGTTTAGCAGGTCCAGCTTGGCAAACAAATCGTTGAAAACGGCATCCGAAATCTTGCCGTGCAAAAGTTCCAAACATTTCTCGAATTGCGGGTTCATAAGGCTTAATTTAACTATTATTGGCTCTATGAAGGATTGGATTCTTGCTGTCGGGGCGCTATTTTGGTTGCCCCTTGTTTTATGGTCGGCGCTCTTTCTCTGGGCGCGTTTTTTTGCCTATCCGATCGCGCTGAAACGCAAGATCCGTCTGGGGAAGACCTGGTGCTATGTCCCCGAATGGTGGTCGAAAAAGCCGTTTTCCCGTCTGTGCGTGCGCGGAGTTTTGGGCTTTCTCTATCTGGCTTCCGCTTTTTCCGTGGCGGCGACTCTTTACTGGGCGATGCTCTTTCCCGTCTATCTTCTGGTTTTCCCGTTTTTGCTTTGCTTGATAGTCGAGAAACCTTTTGTGGATTTTGCGATGAATCGCGTGTATCGGCTGGAAGTCAATGCGTATTTTTGGGAATACAAAAAGCAGGATGCGCTTTACCGCAAGTCCGGGCAAATGCTTTCGGAAGACGATTTGGCCGGTCGTTCTGCCTGGGCCTTTCGCAAAGCGCTTGTGACGGCTGATTCCGAGAAGAGACTTTTCAAGTTGCTGAAGGAAATGGCGAAACAGGAACTCGCCTTGGAAAAGGAAATCTCCGCCTATGAAAACGCTTAGCCAGACGGATATTCAAAACCGCTTTCTCTATGCGGACAAGATGCTTCTCCTCGTATCGCGTACGTTTGCGCTGAACATCAACCGCCTTTCGGGAAATCTCCGGAAAACGGTGCTGCTCGCCTATCTCTACTTGCGGATTGCGGATACGGTCGAGGACGATTCCCGTCTCCCTGTCGATGAAAAGCTTCGGCTCTTGAAAATGTTCGCGGATATTTTCCGGGACGGCTCCGATGTGGAAAAATCTACCAGGGCTTTTGCCGCTGCCTTGCCGGAGTATTTCCGCTCGTCGGAAAATCCGAATTACGATCTTTGTGAAAACGCCTTGACCGTCGTTCCGCTGCTTTGGATTTTTGACGCGGATTACGTGAAGCCCGTGTGCGAAACGGTCGTCGAAATGTGCGAAGGGATGGCGTCCTCGCTAGAGTCGATGGAAGCGTCTCTTGAAAAAGGCTGGTTTACGCTCGAAACGATGCCCGAGCTTTCGCGCTACTGCTACTATGTCGCAGGGATTGTGGGCAAGCTTCTGACGCGGCTTTTCGCAGCGAAGAATCCGGCGATCGGCGGCGAGAGGCTTTCGAAAATGAAAACGCTGGACGTGAGTTTTGGACTTGCGCTCCAGCTGGTGAACATCATCAAGGACGTCCGGGAAGATTCCGAACGCAAAGTCTGCTTCGTCCCGGAAACGATTTGCCGTTCCCACGGTTTTGAAAGTTCCCCGGCGATGTTCGGCCCGCTGGCGGATAAAAAGGCCCGGGCTTCGGTGATGAAGGAACTTGTCTGCGAAGCGTGGAAACATCTGGCGGATGCAATCGAATACACGGTTCTCGTTCCGCGAAGAAATCCGCAAATCCGCCTGTTTTGCCTGTGGCCGCTCTTTATGGCAGCGAAAAATCTCTCGCTGATGGGGGATTGCTCGCACCTTTTCAATGGGGAAAGCAAGGTGAAGATTACGCGGGCGGATGTGAAAGGGATCATCCGAAAGACGACGCTGCACTTTTACTCGAATTCCTGGATTCGGAAAAACTTTGAAACGTTGAGGGACGGAACATGAAGGAACGTTTTTGCCTGCTGAAATCGTGGAAATTCCACCTGGCTTTCATTTTCGCTTCGATTTTTATCGACCAGGCGACAAAGATTTGGGCGGTCGCCTACCTGAAACCGACTTTTGAAAATCCGCTGGGGCGCATCGTGCACGTCGTCGGGGATTTGCTGCAGTTCCGCCTGGCGTATAACACGGGAGCCGCGTTCAGCAGCCGTCCGCAGGATATCCTGCCCTTTCTTCCGCCGACGATTTTCTTTTTGCTCGTTTCCCTTGTTGCGACTTTTGTGTTGATTTATTTTTACAGGTCCGTGAAGCGGGACGATTTTCTGGTGCGCTTTGGCATTGCGATGATTCTTTCGGGAGCGATCGGAAACTTTGCAGACCGGATGCGCATCGGCAAGGTCGTGGATTTTATCGATTGCGATTTCCCGGATTTCATCATGGAACGTTGGCCGACTTTCAATTTTGCGGATTGCTGCGTGACGATAGGCGTTGCGCTCGTTCTGCTTTCTCCCCTTGTCTATAAGCTTATCCACTACTCTCCGGCAGGTTCGCATGCAAAAGAATCCCCAACCGACTAATTCCGAATCGCCGAGCTTTATCGTTTCCGAAAAGGATGCGAACGAACGCTTGGACCGTTTTTTGCAAAAGAAACTTTCGGATTATTCCCGCACGGACATCCAAAAGCTGATTGCGGAAAACCAGGTGACGGTCGCCGGGATTCCCGCCAAGAAAAACCTGCGCCTTTCGGAAGGGATGCTTGTCCAGGTCGCAGCGCTTCCTCAAAAGGCATCCTCGTCGCTCGAACCGGAAAAGATGGATTTGCACATCGTCTATGAAGATGACGACGTCGCCGTGATTTTTAAACCGCGCGGAGTCGTGGTGCATCCGGGAAACGGTGTTTCGAAAGGGACGCTTGCTGCGGGGCTTCTCTACCACTTCAAGGAAAAACTTTCGGCGGTGAACGGACCGCTCCGGCCAGGAATCGTGCACCGTCTCGACAAGGATACGCCGGGCCTGATGATTGTGGCGAAAAACGACAAGGCGCATCGGAGTCTCGCTCACCAGCTCGAAACGCGTACGCTTCACCGCAAGTATGAAGCCCTGATCTGGGGGCATCCGCGCGACCTTTCCGGGGAAATCGAACTGCCTCTTGGGCGCGATCCGAAATCCCGTATCCGCATGGCTGTCGTAAAAAACGGGAAGTTTGCACGCACGCGCTACAAGGCGAAAGAGTTCTTTTCCATCGCGACGCTGATGGAATATGAACTGGATACGGGACGCACGCACCAGATTCGTGTGCATTCCCGCTACACGGGACATCCGATTGTCGGCGACCCGATTTACGAGGGACGCGAGGCTTCGCTTTCCCGAGTGCCTCCCCTTTATCGCGAAGTCGCGGAAGAGCTTTTGAAACTTGCGCCTGCACAGCTTCTGGAAGCGGTTGAAATCTGCTTTGCCCATCCGCGGACCCGAAAGAAGATGTCTTTCTCCGTTCCGCTCGAAAAGCCGTTTGATGCTGCTGTCAAGCTTTTGGAAAAGGAATGCCCGGAATCCGCTCCGACTTTTGACGAAGATACGAGCTTTAGAAATTTTGGCGAGACTTCGATTGAAAATCCCTATCTGGACGAACCGCTGGAAACCGAAGAGGAATACCCTTACGAAGAAGAGCCCGTGAAGGAACGCTTGACGCGGGCGGAACGCTTGGCGATGAAAAAGGAGCGGATTAAAAAGCGCAAGGCTATCGAGGCGGAGAAGCGCGAAAAAAAGGCGAAGCGTGAAGCGGAAAAGCGCGGCGAAATCTATCGGTCGGAAATCGTCACCGGGCATGAACCGACCATCGACCCTTCGTATCTGGAATGAAATTTTATCTTTAACTGAAAAACTGGAGATTTTATGAAAATACTTCCGACTTTGGTTGGACTTATCACGGTATTTTATTTTGCTGCCTGTTCCGATAACGGTTCTAGCGCGGAGGCATTTAATGCGGCAAAAATTTGCCCGGAAAGCGGTCGCGGAACGTTTGTCGATGAGCGCGATGGGCAGGAATACAGATACACGACAATCGGCAGCCAAGTCTGGATGGCGCAGAATTTAAACTATGCCGTAACACACTAGTGTCCACTAAAAAT
>JBNMGX010000115.1:0-6825 GCA_050872465.1 Hallerella sp. | reverse complement strand
CGATACGGGCGATGCCGCTTTCCGGGAAGCCTTTGCGCACGAGGCGAGAAAGGCGGAAAAGCAGACCCGTAGCCTTTTCCAGAAGATAAATGTCGATTATGTGCGTTGCCAGATCCAGGATGCGTTCCGCGATACGGTGAATCCGCTGGTGGAACATTTCAGGATGCTTTCAAGACGTCGGAGCTAGGATGTTGAAAATTCGGAATGATTCTTTGAAAATCTTTGGCGGAATTTTTTTGCTTGCCGCAGCGAGCGCTTTCGGTTTCCATGTCTCGGTCAAGTCCCTGACGACGGCTTCGCAGGTTTTTGTGGGAGACCGTTTTGACTATGAAATCAGCGTGACTGCTCCGGAAAGCGCAATGGTCGATCTGCCGAGCTTTGTGGGAAATCTGGGAAATTTCGAAGTAAAAGATTTGCAGCACGAGGAACGCACTGAAGGCGCGCCAAAGGGACAGAAAAAATTCGTGTGGCGCGCGACACTCAACACTTTTGTCGCCGGGGATTTTCTGATCGCTCCGCAAGAAGTCCGGGCGGTTCTCGGCGCGGATTCCGTGGAGACGAGGACGGATCCGGTCGCCGTGAAGGTCGTTTCGCGGACGGACGGTTCGGAAGAAGATATTCTCGACGTGGAAGAGCCGCTTGCCGATTCGCGCTTGCCGGGTTGGGTTTCTGTTCTGCTCGGAATTGTCGCTGCCGCGCTGCTGGTATTTCTCGGATGGTTCCTGCACAAGAAATTCCGCCGGGAAAAGGTCGCGCCAAAGCTCCCGCCATACGAAGAAGCTGTGCTTGCGCTCAAGGAACTGCGCGGAAAACAGCTGCTCGCGCTGGGAAACCAGGCCGAATTCTACGCATCGCTGAGCTTTATCGTACGCCGCTATGTGGAGCGGAGGTTTTTGGGCGAACACCCTGCTGAGGGAATTCTCGATGCGACGCTTACGCAATTAAAGATCCGGGTTCCGCAAATCGCCGAGCTTTCCGAAGAATACCGACAGGCGCTGGTGGAATTCGAAAGGGAAACGTATCCTGTGAAATTCGCCAAGATGAAAATCGACGATGACCGAGGACTTTTCTGGGACGATTGGGCGGAAAAACTCTTTGAAGAGACAAAGCCCGCTCCGGAATCGGAAAAGAAGGAGGGCGTAAATGGATCTCGGTAACCTGCATTTCCAGAATCCCGAAGCATTCCTGCTTCTTCTGCTCGTTCCGCTTCTCATTCTCGACTGGTGGTATCGCTCGCGCAAGAGAAAGAGTACGATCAAGTTTCCGGCTCTCGCCATTGCGAAGCGGGCTGCCAAAGGTTCGAAAATCCATGCTCGGTATATTGTGCCGACGTTGCGGGTCGCTGCGCTGTGCGCCTTTGTCGTCGCCCTGGCCCGTCCGCAAAACGCGACCGAGGTGGAATACACTTCGACTGACGGTGTCGATATCATGCTTGCACTAGACGTTTCCGGGTCGATGGGAACGCTCGATATGCTAACGCGAACCGACCAGGCGAAGCTCGGCGTGATGAATGCGGAAAAGGTCTTGAAAAGCGGCAGGTTCTGGAATTATTCGCGCCTAGGCTATGCGAAAAACGTGATGGCGGAATTCATCGGCAAGCGGGAAAGCGACCGAATCGGTCTCTCGGTTTTTGCAGGGCGTTCCTATACGCTTGTGCCTTTAACCCTCGATTACGGAGCGCTTCTCGAAATCCTTGCCGCGGTCGATGATTCTTCCGCGTCGGGGAACGGGACCGCGATAGGCGACGGGCTGATGACTTCCCTTGCACGGCTCGAAAAGTCCGATGCGAAGTCGAAGGTCGTCGTGCTTCTCACGGACGGCATCGACAATGCGAGCCTCGTCCCGCCGCTCCATGCCGCGGAAGTGGCGAAGGCGCTAGGCGTCAAGGTCTATACGGTTGGCGTCGGAAAACGCTCGGGAACCTTCCTGGGATTCCAGCAGAATCCGTGGACTGGCGAAATTTCCTGGGCGGAGCAGCCGATTCCGCCGGAGAACAGCCTCGATGAAAAGACGCTTTCGCAAATCGCTTCGAGTACGGGCGGACGTTTTTACCGGGCCGAAAGCAAGGCGGACCTGGAAAAAATCTACGCGGAAATCGATCAGCTGGAGAAGACGGAAATCCAGACGATTGCCTATGCGCGTTATTCGGAAAAGTTCTACCCGTGGCTTCTTGCCGGAGCGATTCTAATTCTTTTGGAGTTGATTCTTTCGAATACACGGTTTGTGAGGATTCCATGAGATTTGCCGAACCGAATTTTCTTTGGTGCCTTTTTTCGATCCCGCTTTTTCTGCTGCTGTTTCTTTATGCGTACCGTCGGCGGAAAAAGCTCGCTTCGCGCTTTGCCTCGCTTTCGATGTTCCCGAAAATCGCGACGTCGCTTTCCGTGTGGCGTCGTGCGACAAAGACTTGCCTCTTGCTTTTGGGCATTGCCTTTTTGATTATCGCGCTGGCGCGCCCGCAGTGGGGACGCTCGATGGAACACATCGAACGCAAAGGCCTCGACATCGTTCTCTTGCAGGACATTTCCCTTTCGATGCTCGCCGAAGATGTGAAGCCGAATCGCCTGGTGCGCTCCAGACATGAAATTTCCGCTTTCCTGGACACGCTTTCCGGCGACCGGGTCGGGCTGGTGGCTTTTTCGGGAGAGGCGCAGACGCTTGTGCCGCTCACGCTCGATTACGGAACGGTGCAGATGATTTTGCAGAACCTCGAACCGGGCTGGCTTTATCCGGGAACGGATCTCGCTGCGGCGATCGACAAGGGACTCCAGATGTTCCGGCGTTCCAAGGTGCCGTCCAAGTATGCGGTCATGGTGCTGATGAGCGACGGCGAAGAGCAGGATGCGAAGGCGGTGGAAAAGGCGAAAGAAGCCGCCGACGCGGGAATCCGGATTTACACGGTCGGCATCGGATCAAAGGAAGGCGTCCCCATTCCCGAACCTTCGAAAACGGGAGAAGTCGCTTACCACAAGGACCGCTTTGGAAACATCGTCACGACGCATTTGGAAGAAAAAACGTTGCAAGATATCGCAAGTGTTACCGGTGCGCGGTACTTCTATGCAAGCCCCGGCGAATTCCAGCTGCAAAAAGTCCTTTCGGAAATCGCTTCGATGGAAAAACGCGACACGTCTTCGGACCAGATGGAAAGCTACAAGGACCGCTACCAGATTTTCCTTGCGATAGCTGCCTTGCTGTTTCTTGCCGAGGCGCTGCTTTCGGAACGCGGAAAAAGACGCAAACAGGTCGCTGGGCGTTTTAGCTGATGAAAAGGATTGCATACAAATGAATAAAATTTTCATTGTTCCCCTTTTATTGTGCGCATTTGCGCTGGCCCGTCCGATAAACGACGGCAACGAACTCTTCCGAAAGGGAGACTTTGAAGGTGCGCTCAAGAAATACGAAGAAGCCCGGAAGGACGAACCCGCCAATCCTCTGGTCTTTTACAATATCGGGACTTGCGCCTATAAGCTCGGCGATTACGAGACTGCTCAGAAGGAACTCGAAAGCGCTGTGCGGATGCCGGATTCCTCGCTCGCCTCGAAGGCCGCGTTCAACCTGGCGAACACTTTTTACCGGATGGGCGAAAAATCCTCGGAACCTTCGGAGCGCATCTCCAAGTGGCGCGAAGCGGTTGGCTATCTGAAAAAGGCTGTTGATTTAAACCCGGACTTTGAAAACGCCAAGCGAAACGTCGAAATCGTCCAGCGAAAGCTCAAAGAGGAAATCGACCGGCAGAAGGAACAGAACCAGAACAATCCAAACAATCAACAGCAGCCCGAACTTTCGGACGCAGCGAAACAGGCTCTTGCCCGCGCACTCCAGATGTGCAAGGACGGCGCCTATTCGTCGGCGAAAAGCCTCCTCGAAAACACGATGGCTTCGGATTCCACCGCGACAAGCCTCGGACCCTATATCCAGCGCATCGAAGACGTTATCGACATCAAGGCCGGACGTGCGCCCAAGAGCAAAATCGACCAGTCGAATGCGGACAACGATTTGGGGGTTATCTGATGAACAAGCTTTCTTTTGGAATCGCCGTTCTCTCGGCGGCGACATTCTCGTTTGCGGCAAAGGCCCCGAAGTCCGCGGAAAAGTATTACTCGGACGCGGCTTTCCAGTATATCGAAAACCGCTTACCGACCGCGGAAATCACCTGCAAGGAAGGCTTGCAGTATTACCCGGACGATGCAAAGCTCCAGATGCTCGCGGACCGGATTGAAGAATCCAAGAACGAACAGCAAAAGCAAAACCAGGAAAACAATTCGAATCAGGACAAGCAGAATTCGGACCAGAACCAGGAACAGAATTCGGATAAGAATCCTTCCGACGATTCGCAAAACGAGAATCAGGATCCGAATCAAAATTCGGAAGGGCAAAGCTCCGCCGGTGAAAATTCGGCGGAATCCAGCAGCTCGCAAGGTTCCGAAAATTCCGACGCAAACGGTTCCGGGGAAAGTTCGAGCGATTCGCGGGGAAGTTCCGCTAGCGAGCAGAACGCGCCGGAGGAAAGCTCCGATTCAAGTGGCGAAGGCGAAAACGAAGAAGTTCCGCCCGGTCAGATGAGTCCGCAGGAAGCTTCGCAGCTGCTCAAGGATTTTGACGAGGAACACGGCGAACGGAAACCGTGGAAACCGGCGAAGGGAATGGCCCGTCCCGAAAAGGACTGGTAGCGCCGACTTTAAAATCAAAACTCGTAGAAGACGCGTCCGCCGATTTCGATATTGTGGTGCCACAGCGTTTCGGAAAGGTCGCTGTAGCCTGCGGCATCGGTGCTCACGCTGCGGATGAACAGCGGGCGGTAACGGATGGCGATGTCGATGCCGAAGGGGCGGATCTTGTAGCGCATGTTCGCGGAGACGGCAAACGCGTTGGCGGCAAAGACGGCCGCTTCGCGGAACTCTTCGCCGTATTTATCCTCGCCAACTGCTGCGCTGTGCACGGAAAGCCTCGAAAAGGAATAGGATAGTCCCGGCCCGATCTGGAAATCTTCGGGATAGAAAAAGTAGTAGCGGTATTCCGCGGCGAACCGCCAGTAGTTCGCATCGTTTCCCGTGTGGTATTCGGAATCTTTTCCGTAGTTCACATCGATGTTCCACATCCCGAAGGAGACGGCGACCGTGTGCTGGTTAAAGTTCACGCCGATTTCCGCAAGCGGCAGCGGAAAGGACCCGATGGACGGAACGAAGATTTTTTCCTTCTTGTCTCCGTCCGCATTCAGTACTCTCTTGCCGTCCAAATCTCCCCCCAAGGAAAGGGAAGCGTCCAGTCCGAGCGAGACAAAATATGTCCGATGCCAGATGACCTTTTCGTGATTCTGGGCAAAGAGCGGCACGCAGGCCAGGGCGAGAATGGCGAGGAACTTTTTCATCGGATTACATGGCGGCATAGCGGAACATTTCGTCGATGCAATGCTTCGCGCGTTTCATTACGCTTTCGTCGAGTTCGACCTTTGCCGCCTTTTCCGGGTGGCGCAGCGATTCGAGAATGTTTTCAAGAGAGTTGGACTTCATGTATTTGCACATGCTGCAGCTGCCGATGAAGCTCTTGTCCGGAAACTCGTATTGCATCCGAGCGTTCAGCCCGCATTCCGTGAGGAGCAGGAACGGCGTATTTTCGGGCTGGTCCTTGATGTATTTGACCATTTGGCCCGTGCTTCCCACATAGTCGCTGAGCAGGGCGACGCCCGGATGGCATTCCGGGTGGCTTACGACGCGAAGCCCCGGATTCTGTTCGCGGAAGAATCGGATGAGGTCCGGGTCGTATTTTTCGTGGACGTAGCAGCAGCCCGAATGCAGAACGATTTTTTTGTGGATGCCCTTCTTGTCGAGAGCTTCCTGCAGGTTCTCGCCCATGAGGCGGTCCGGGACAAAGACAATCTTGTCGTTCGGGAGGCTCGAAACGATTTTGAAAACGTTGGAACTGGTGACGCAGACGTCGCATTCCGCTTTCACGTCTGCGGTCGTGTTGATGTAGCAGACGAACGTGTGGTCGGGATATTTTTCGCGGAGGTTTTTGACTTCTTCGCCCGTGATGCTGTCGGCGAGGCTGCAACCGGAAAGCGGTCCCGGAATGAGAACCGTCTTGTCCGGGTTCAGGATCTTCGCCGTTTCGCCCATGAAGCGGACCGCTGCGAAGACGATTATGTCGGCGTTCACTTTGGTAGCGTCCTGGCTGAGCTTGAAACTGTCCCCGTCGTAATCGGCAACGCTCAGAACGATTTCCGGTGCGACATAGCTGTGGGCGAGGATTACCGCGTTGCGCTCCTTTTTGAGCTCGTTGATTTCGTTGATCGTCGGAATCAGCTTTTCGCAGTATTCGAGCGTGTAGCTGCAGAGCACGGCGCCCGGTTGGATTTTTTTCAGTCGGTCGAAAAGTTCTTGCGCAGTCATCATGGTAAAAATGTAGAAATTTTGGATTTTGGAAGCGCGTCTCTAGGGATTAGGGAGTAGGGATTAGTCTGCGGACGTCTAAGTTTAGTGCGCAGTGGTCAGAACCGCAGACGTCTAAGCTTTTCGGGAAGCGGTACGAGGGACACGGGACAAGGAAATTTCTAAGCGAACCGTTTCAGTACGCTGTCATTCTCGTGCCCGTCCGCCGCGGCGGACGCAGACAAGGGAATCCCTTTTCAGAGATTATCGGGTCAAGCCCGATAATGACAGATTAGCGAGCTTGCCGAATCCATACATAACAAAAGCGTGGCCATAGGGGTGGTTGCAAGGAAGGGGAAAATCAGAACTTAGAACTGAGATTTTAGTTGATAGTTAATAGTTGAGAGAAATCTGTTCGCTTCAGATTTCCTAATCCCTAGTCCCTGTTCCCTAAACT
>JBNMGX010000114.1:0-6887 GCA_050872465.1 Hallerella sp. | reverse complement strand
GTCCGGCTGGGCGCCTTGTACTTTTCGGGAGCGGGAGCGAGACGGACTTCCTTTCCGTTGCCCGGGATTCCGCAATGCTGGCACTCGCCCCATTTGCAGTTGGGAACCGGTTTCGCATTTTCGAACACTTCGGGATTAAAGCCTTTCTGGTATTCGTTCCAGAGATAGGATTTTGTCACGCCGACATGCATAAAGTCCCACGGGAAAACGCTTTCCTTGGAACGCGTCGCATAAATCCATTTTTCGTCATAGCCGAAATCCGCCCAAATCTGTTCCCAGTCCCTAGGGCGAATGCGATGGCTATCGCTTTCAAAAATCATTCCGCGTTTATACGCTTCATAGATCATCGGGGCGAGCGAACGGTCACCGCGGCTGTAAAAGGCTTCGAGCCGAGAGGTTTCCCAATCTGCCCAACTGACTTTCACGTTCGGATTCCTGTAGAACCTGCGACGGACAAACTGAATGTGCGAAAGCGCCAAATTCTTTTCCATATAAGGCGCCCACTGCAATGCGGTAAAGGATTTCGGGATAAGAATTCCCATGCTAACCGAGATCTGCGCCCCACGCAGATACTTTCGTCCGATCTTTACCAAATTTTCAATCAGCCCGCAGAACGCTTCCATATCATCGTCGTTTTCCGTAGGAAATCCGACCATTGTGTACAACTTAATCTTGTTGAACCCCGAAGAGAAAGCATGTTCGGCAGCGTTATACATATCCTCGTCGGTAATCGTCTTGTTGATCATCTTGCGCAGGCGTTCCGAACCTGTTTCCGGAGCAAACGTTCCACTGCGACCGCCTTTTAACGCCGCCACCTTTTCCGCCAGGGACTGCCCAAAACTGCTCACACGAATGCTCGGCAGAGAAACATCGACATTGTCAAAGAACGCGTCGTCGATGATAGAATCGGTCAAAGCTTCTATCGGTCTGTAGTCCGCCGTCGAAAGGCTCAAAAGTCCAAGTTCATTTTCGCCTGTCGCCCGAATGCCCGCCTTGGAAAGTTCGATAACATCGTCTGCGGGAAGTTCCCGACAAGGCCTGTACCAGATTCCCGCTTGGCAAAAGCGGCATCCCTGCGTGCAGCCGCGCATTACTTCAACGCTGTAACGGTTATGGACAAGCCTCATGTTCGCAATCAAATTCTTGACCGGGTAATCTTCCCTTTTCAGTTCCGGGATAAAGACGCGACGAACACCGTTCGTATTCGCATAGGAACCTTTCGCCGGTTCTTTCGGAACGAGCTGTCCAAATTCTCCCCGGACAACTTCCCGAAATGCCGGAACATACACGCCGTCGATTTTCGCGATCGCTTCCAGGATTTCCATCCGGGAAAAGCCTTTCCTTTTGCATTTGCCAACCGTCCGCAAAATTTTCGGAAGCATCTCTTCGCCGTCGCCGATGTTGAACGCGTCAAAGAAATCCGCCACCGGTTCCGGGTTCGCCATCGCCGGGCCGCCGCCGAGAACAATCGGGTCGCTTTCCCTGCGGTCCTTCGCAAAGGCCGAAATTCCCGCAAGTTCCAACACATAGGGAACGTTCGTAAAATTGAGTTCCGTCTGGAGCGTCATCCCGACGACATCAAATTCCCGCACGGGCGTCCACGTCGCATGGGTGTAAAGCGGAATATCGTGAGCCCGCATTTCCCGAGCCATATCGTCCCACGGGGCAAAGGCGACTTCCATCAACAGGTCCGGTTCGCGGTTTACGACATGATACAGCACGCGCAGACCGTTGTTCGAAAGTCCGATTTCATACAGGTCGGGAAAGACGAACGCCATCCGGGCGAGGAGATTTGCCGGATCCTTGACAACGCTGTTCGCTTCGCCGCCCATGTAACGGGCCGGGCTTTCTACGGACGGAAGAACCTGCCCTAACTTTTCAAAGAGATTCATATCTGATTAACCGAAAGAAAGAAGTGCCAAAAATTTTCGAAGCAGAATATAAAATTCCTGCCAATCAAAATCAGGGAAGAGCGTCCAAGGCTCCCACCAAATAGGCAAGCGGAGCGTTCCAGTTTATCGCCACTTCATTGGTCGCGTAACTGCAAACGGAATCCAGGTAAGCGATTGCCGGGAAACCTTTCGCCGCATAGTCGGGACACTTCCACGATTCCTCGCCGATGTCCTGCTTTCCCAAATGCGGACCTCCGACGAGCATTCCGGGGACAGGCGAGAAAACGGAATCCGCTTCGCTCTGGCGGTGATGCGGATGCATCGGGGAACGCGAACCAAAACCGGTCACATAGGAAAGATGCAGCGGATTTTTTCCGAGCAGGTAAGCGAGCGCTTCTTCGGCGGCGTCTCGATATTTTTTATCCTTCGAAATCCGATACGCTTGGAGCAAAATGATTCCATTGTTCGCCACGGCGCTGTTGGAACCCCATGTCCAATTTCGAGAAGGAACCGGAACCCGATACGCCGAAGAATCATAATCCGCAAACAAGGCGTTCGCCGCATAAAGAAGCAGTCGCAGCGCTTCTTTCTTCAAGGAATCCCCGAATGCGGAAGATTCCGCCACCCGAAAGACAGCGAGAAGATTCACGTCGCCCCACCAAAGTCCGCTATGTTTATCCGCGGACAGGGAAAGCGCTTTCAAGTCGTCCAAAAATCTTTTTTCCCTCGTCGTCTCAAACAGTTCCGCAGCGGCAAAGCGAAACTCGTCTTTTCCGTCTTCGTTTTTCGCGATATACGAACCGGTAAAAACGTCCTTCGGCTGTTCATAGAAAAGCGTCGGATTCTTTTGCGAAAATTCATAAGCGCGCCGGGCAGCCGTCAATAATCTTTGCGAATACGCTTTGTCAAATTTTCGATAGACGCGCGAAGCCTGCGCCATGACGCCCGCAAATCCGAGCGAAGACGTGATACCCTTTCCGATGGCAAAACGGGAAAGCGTATCCTCGTGCGGCATGATGTTTCCGCAAAAATCGAGGGACGTTAATTTGTGAAAAACGCCACCGTCCGAATCCTGCATGGAAAGCATCCAGTCCAAATTCCACTTGATCTCTTCAAGAAGCGCCGGGAGCTTTTCGTTTTCCCGAGGAATGTCCCATTCGAGCCTTTTGACATACGTCGGAAAATCTTCGTAAAACTTTAAAAGAGTCGAAACGGTAATGTTCGAATTGACGATGTACTTTCCGAAATCCCCGGCATCGTACCAGCCTTTTGGCGCGCTGATTTTCCGGTCCGTCCCATAGACCCGAACCGCTGTGTCCAAATGCCCGGCAGGACGCGCCCAGATTCCCGCATACCGAGCATCTAACGCCATCCCGGCCCGCTGAAAATAGAACCATTTGATCGACGCCTTTGCCAAATCCCGATAAGGATTTTTTTGAATTGAAACGGGCGAGCCGAAAATTTTTCCGTTTCGCAAAATCCCATAGGAACCTTCCCTTTGGACAGGCGAAAAATCAAAGAGCTGCACCGTATCGCCGCTTGTCACATCGTAAACAGCTCGGGGAGCCGCAAGACGAATGGCAAGTTTATTCGTCAAAAGTTCCCGGATTTCAACCGAAGCCGTGTCGGAGCCTTTAACGACAAACTGTTTCTGTGATTTGGGAGAAAATCCCAACTGGTTCACCGCCGGAATCTCGGCAAAAACGGTGGAAATCAGCAACAATCCCAAAATCGAAAGATTTGATTTTTTCATTTTTTATTCTCCAAAACTACCCAAAAGCCGAACTTTCTTCCGCCAGCACGTTCCAGGACGCCTTTCTTCTGGAGCTTCGAAAGGTGATACTTTACGCCGTCCGGGGTAATGTTTCCTAGACTTTCCGCGATTTCACCACGTGAAAGCTCCGCATTTTCCCGCACAAGTTCAATGATTTGCATTTCCACACTTGAAAGCTTTTGGGTAGTCTTTTGGGTAGTCTTTTGGGTAGTCTTTTGGGTAGTCTTTTGGGTAGTTCTGCGACATAGCGTAAAACAAAGACTTTCCGTTCTTTCCGCAATGGATGGTTCTTTTAAACCTTTTTCCCTACAAAGCGAGAAGACTTTTAAAATTCCGCTGCCCCAATGCTCGATGATGTTCATCTTGGCAAAGACATCGGCAAGGACCTTGTTCCGGATGCTGGAACTTCCCGTTTTCATTTCTTCGATTGTAATTCCGCCGAAAAGCGAGCCGGGGCTCGAAACTTCGACCCTGTCATCATAGACGGCGATTTGAATAAAAGACGGAGCCAGATAATTGCGATGGACAACTGCATTGATCACGACTTCACGAATCGCTTCGGGCGGAATTTCATATTCTTCCTTGCGCAAGACGCCTTGGATTTTTGCAGATAAATTAATGTGGGACAAAACAAAGTCGTATGCCTTTTCAATCTGTTCGTAAAGAGGTCCGTCAAAATCTTTCTTGTCGATGAAGATTCCCTTTTCTAGACCTTTAAAGCGCGCACATTGGATTTTTGCAAAAGTAAAAGAGTTTCTCGTCAACAGTTCAAACGCATTCGACGGAAATTTCTTGTTTTTATACGGGACAAGAAGTTGCCAACTTTCAAGGTTTTTCCTTGTCACGTTCTTTTTTGAAAACTTCTTAATCGTTTGGCAAAGGCTTTCTATGTCAGCCGATGTCGCCGGCTTTTCGCCAAAAGGCATCTCATCAAAAGACAGGCGCTTTCCAAACAGAATCAGTTCCTGCAATTTTTCATCCGTCGCTCGCCGAGTCGTCGCGCCGATCCGCACATATGTTCCCTCGATTAAACCTTCACGCTTAATAAAATAAGGCTTGTTCTGTCCCGGCTGGATTTCAAGGACAATGACCGTCTGCTGCCCGACTGCCTGGAAAAAGATATTCGGAATAATCGACGGAGAACAGTTTTCGGCTATCGCATTCGTGATGGAATCCATATAAACGAAAAGCTTTTCCTTGGCAACCCCGATTACACGAAGCGTTTCGTCTTCGATTCCAAAGACGATTTTTCCGCCCTTGCCGTTTGCAAACGCAGAAACCGTCTTGAGATATTTTTTGTCCTCGGTCGGCATGGAACGCTTGAGTTCGAGCGTTTCCGATTCGCCTTTCTTGATTTCGGAGAGCAGCTGCATGAGAAGGTCACTCCATTGCCCGGACGTGCGTTTTGATAAACGTTATTTCGTCGGCGTTTAATTTGTACTTGAGGTTGAGCTGGGCGTCGATTTCGTCGATGGATTTGGACCAGTCGATATCGCTGTTTGATGTAAAGTCCTGGAGGGGAACGTTTGCCCAGGTTTCGCGAGGATTGTCTTGCGTCACTTTTAAAGTTCCCAGCATCGCGCGGGTAAATTTTGTCTTGATATATTTTAAACAGGCTTCCGCTTCAAATTTTGTCTTGAATTTTCCAATACTCAAAAAGGTTAATGTATGCCCGACAACGGGCCGCCCGACAACGGGCGTAGAGAGTATTTCGCCAATCGCACCGGTACCATTTGCCTTTGGTACAAAAATTTTATAAGCATTGAAATTATCCGGCAATTTCAAGTATTTCTTCTTAATCCACTTTAGATTTCTTGAAGATTTTTCTCTTCCTAAAATACCGGCATATTCTTCACCGTCATCTGGTTTTTCGTCAAAAAATAGTTCGGGAAATGTTTCAAAAACATTTGAACCTACATCATAACGATGCCCTTTACTCGGACGATTTTCTGCCCACGGATTTTCTTTGTATAAAGTTTCCGTCAAATGGTACAGATCTCTCGGATAAACAAGATCTGCAAAGGTCTTAAAACTTTCATTCACCACTTTCTTTAAAATTGAACTCAGTTCCGGGTAAGCGGAGAACGTCCCGATCTTCCCGAAATTCGTTTGTGCGTCAAACAAAGTAATCGCCACGCCGCCCTTGATATCGACCGTCGGGAACACATCCGTGCTTTTCGCGTAATACTTCACCACCTTAAAGTGCTCGTCGTTCAGGATTTTTTCGTTCCAGTCCTTCGGCGTCTTGCCCGCGTTGAAAAGGAACCGCGCCGGGGTGATCAGCGTGCCCAAAGGCGCCATCTTTTCCGCCACATCGATAAACCGGTGGTAAATCGGGTCGGAGCCGTTTGCGTCTCCATTCGCCATGGTCTGGTACGGCGGGTTTCCTACGACTGCATCGAATTTCATTTCGTCCTCTTTAAAATTTTTCGGGGCACTTGATGTTTCTTTCCAAAAGCGGAACTTGTTCACGCTGTTCACAAAATCGTCCGGATTTTTCGCAATGACCGTTTCCAGGTTTTCGAAAGAGCGGGCGTTCACCGTTCCCTTCCGGAATCCCATCAGGGTGCGTCGCGTAATGCTTGCCGCCATCGGCGTCTTGCAAATCACAAAAATGTTCTCGGCGATAACCTTGTCCCAGACTTTGTGCTGGACAGAAATTGTCGTCGCGGTCATTCTGCCGAAACGCTTTTTCAGTTCCGCCCGGTAAATCCCGTAAGCCATGTAAAGCGGGTAGAGACCGCTCTTGCTGTTGATTTCGAGGATGCGGCTTTCGGGAGAAAATACTTTTTCACTCAATCTGCCACGGCTTACAAAGCGCGGGTTTTCGAGCATTCTGTCGCTATCGAACGATTCGTCAAAAAACGCGTAGCCGCCGAGGCTTTCGGAAAGGTGCATGTTCACCACGCGCCACGGCGTTAAAACCGTTTCCTTGTCGGGATTGCGAAAGCTGTTGAAAATGTTTCCCACCCGGTTAATGCGCTGCTCCACGCTCAGGTCGTCCGCGGCGCGGGCCATTTCGCGAATCCGCTTTCCCGCTTCGCGGAAGATGTCCTCTTCGTAATACTTCTTGAATTTTCGGAACAGATCCTTGGTCACGCCTTTCGGCATAAATTCCGCCCAGCTCGTGTCATCGACCAGGTTTTCAAAATTTTCGATGTCGATTTGTTCGCTTTCGTCGTTCAGGTTCGCCCCATAGATCATGAGCGGCATTCGGATGC
>JBNMGX010000113.1:0-6946 GCA_050872465.1 Hallerella sp. | reverse complement strand
CTATATGTATAGCAACAACCAGTCCGAGCTGCACCAGATTTTCGCGTTCGGAGAAAACACGATTAGCGACCCGGTCATCGCCCCTGCGGAATGCGCGAGTTTTGACAGCGCAAAAATCGTCGTCGCCGATTATTCCGACCCGCAGCACGTAAACGGTTGCACGCACCTGCACCATCGTCCCCAGGGATATTCCTTCTGCGCTCCGATCGAAGGCCTCGAAGAGCATTTCGGCATCCTTTCCATCCAGGCGGACGCTCTCCCGGAAGGCGAAACCGCCGAATCGTGGAAGACGAAGATTTCCATGGTCGCAACGACATTCGGACTTTTTGTCGCGAACCAGAACCTGCAAGTGCGCTTCAAGACGCAAAGCCTGCGCGACCAGCTCACCGGCCTTGTGAACAAGCGTTACATGGAAGAAGCCCTGATGCGCGCCATCAGCGAAGCGCGCCGCCACGGCACCCCGATCGGCATGATCATGCTCCACCCGGACAACCTCGAAGCGTTAAAGGACCAGCACGGGACTCACGCCTCTGAGCAAATGCTCTGGGAACTCGCCCAGAGACTTCCGCGATATATCCGCACCGAAGACATCCCTTGCCGCTTCGCGGAAAGCACCCTCTGCGTCCTCTTGCCCGGAGCGGACCGGATTCGCACAGAACAGCGCGCAGAAAAAATCCGCCACGAAATCGAAAACCTGCAAGTCGCCTACGGAAAAATCGTGCTCCAGACGACGCTCAGCCTCGGAGTCGCCACATACCCCGAAAACGCCAAGGCCACAGCCGAACTGGTTTCCGCGGCAGAACAGGCGATGCACCAGGCGGAAGCCCTCGGAGCGAACCGCGTTTGCACAGCCCAGCCGGCTTCCAGCCAGCAGTAAATTACTTTATACTTAATTGATTGTCCAGAAACCGAAGCGTTTCCGCCAAGGCGGAATTCCGAGCGTCCCTTTCGGAAAGATACAGATCGTGCATTCCGCCTTCGACTTCGAAAAGCGTGACATTCTTTCCAAGCCCCGCGCCGTAACGGCGGATGTCTTTTACATCGAGAACGCCGTCGCAATGCGCATAAGCATCGGTCCAAATTTTTTCATCGACGCTGCACGAGCTGTGCATCACGAGAACGGGAGCCTTGATCTGCAAGCCTTTTTGGACGTCCAGATGCCCGCGGTGAATCGCCCGAATCCAGCCAAGCGTCTTCGGCGGAGCAATAAGAGGTTTTAAACGTAAGTCGTAATCCCATTCGCCCTTTTCGCTTTTGTGAAGGCTCATCCCGTAATTCGGGTTGGGAGTTTCATCCACTTCGACATCGGGAAACCATTTTGCCAAAAACGAAACAGCCGGAACGGCGACATTTTCCATCAACGCGTTCATATTCATATCTAAGAAAGGACTGTTCAGGATGACGGCAAAAAAGTCTTCGCCGTGATTTATCGCCTCCGCATACAGGGAAACGATCAGCCCGCCCGTGCTGTGCCCGATGAGCGCAACCGGAAGATTCATCCCCGCTAGATGCTTCGCCATCGCGACAGCCGAGTCGAGTTCCGGAAAATATTCGCCGACAGAATCCGCAGAAAAAGCCCGCTCAGATGCCCGCAGGGAACGCCCGTAGCGGTGCAGGTCGATAGCGAAAAACGCATAGCCTGCCGAGTCGAGCATTTCAGCGAGACCGCGCTGGAAAAAGTAGTCGTTGTAGCCGTGAACATACAGGACAACGCCTTTGGCCTCTCGCGCCGAGGAATCAAAGGGATAACGGATGAGCGTCGCCGGATGTTCCGAGCGGATCGGGTAGATGACAAAGGGCGCTCCGAGAAGCGGATCCGTCTGGATTTTTTCACCGGTCACCACAGGCGAGACCGAAGCATCCGATTGAGTTCCGCAAGCGCAGAGGGTAGTTCCCGCAAGAAGCGCTGCGAACGCAAATTTCCAAATTTTCATTGTAGATAAACGCATCTTCATCAACATATAAAATTATTTTTCCTTTCACCCGATAATCCTAACAATTTTGCAATGCCGTCCATTCCCTTTTGCTATATTTGTCAGGCTCAAATTAAAAGAGCGAACACGCAAGAAACAAAAGGTTCATCTATGTCCAATCTAAACGAAGAAGCACTCGCCTATCACGCCAGCGGAAAACCCGGAAAGATTGAAGTCGTTCCGACCAAAGCGCACAGTACGCAGACGGATCTCGGGCTCGCCTATACGCCCGGCGTAGCGGCTCCTTGCCTCGAAATCGAAAAGGACAACAACAAGGCTTACGACTACACGACCAAGGGAAACCTCGTCGCCGTGATTTCCAACGGAACCGCCGTCCTTGGCCTCGGAGACATCGGCGCGGTCGCCGGAAAGCCCGTCATGGAAGGCAAGGGACTTCTGTTCAAGATTTACGCAGGTGTCGATGTTTTCGACATCGAAGTGAACGAAAAGGACCCGAAGAAGTTTATCGAAATCGTCAAGGGAATCGCTCCGACATTCGGAGGCATCAACCTCGAAGACATCAAGGCTCCGGAATGCTTTGAAATCGAAGACGGCCTCAAGGCAGCCCTCGACATTCCCGTGATGCACGATGACCAGCACGGCACGGCGATTATCAGCAGCGCGGCCCTCGTAAACGCACTCGACATCGCCGGCAAGGACATCGACAAGGTGAAGCTCGTGGTAAACGGTGCAGGAGCCGCAGCGATTGCCTGCACAAAGCTCTACCTGTCCCTCGGCGTTAAAAAGGAAAACGTCGTCATGGTCGATAGCAAGGGCGTCATCAGCAAGGCCCGCAAGAACCTCACGCCGCAAAAGGAATTTTTCGCCACGGACCGCACCGACGTTTCGACACTCGCCGAAGCGATGAAAGACGCCGACGTATTCCTCGGACTTTCCAAGCCGAACATCCTCACCAAGGAAATGATCCAGTCGATGGCGAAGAACCCGATTGTATTCGCCCTTGCGAATCCGGTGCCGGAAGTTTCCTACGATGTCGCCATGAGTTCCCGCGAAGACATCATCTTTGCAACGGGCAGAAGCGACTACCCGAACCAGGTGAACAATGTCATCGGCTTCCCCTACATTTTCCGCGGAGCCTTGGACGTCCGTGCGACAGCCATCAACGAGCACATGAAGCACGCTGCGGTCCGCGCCATCGCAGATCTCGCGAGAAAGCCCGTGCCGGAAGTGGTGAACATCGCCTACAACTCCGAGCGTTTCTCCTTCGGACGCAACTACATCATCCCGAAGCCGATGGACCCGCGCCTCCTCACCGACGTTTCAATAGCCGTCGCCAAGGCCGCTATCGAAAGCGGAGTCGCCCGCAAGACGATTACCGACTGGAACGCCTATGCCGATAGCCTCCGCGACATGATGGGCTACGACAACAAGCTCATCCGCGGATTTGAAAACATGGCCCGCAGCAACCCGAAGCGCGTCGTATTTGCCGAAGGCGCAAGCGTAAACATGATCCGCGCAGCGATCCAGGCAAAGGCAGAAGGCGTCGCATTCCCGATTCTCCTCGGAAACCCGGAGCGTATCCGCGAAAACGCCGAAAAGGAAAAGCTCGACATTTCCGGCATCGAGATAGTGAACCCGCGTTCTGCAGACGAAGCGGAACGCCGTCTCAAGTTCGCCAAGATCTATGCGAGCGAAAACGGTCGAAACGGCGTCACCACGGAAAAGGCTCGCGACGATATGTTCGAACGCAACCATTTCGGCATGATGATGGTAAAGGTCGGCGATGCGGACGCCCTGATTTCCGGTTCCAACTCGCGCTACTCCACAACCATCGAACTGGCGAAGGAAATGATCGGTATCCGCGACGATTACAAGCACTTTGGAGCGCTCCACATTCTGAGCACCAAGAAGGGAACCTTCTTCCTCGCCGATACGCTTGTCAACCGCGACCCCGACACGGAAACGCTCGTCGATATCACGAAGCTTACCCACGATGCGGTCCAGTTCTTCGCCCACGAACCGGTGATGGCAATGCTCAGCTACGAGAACTTCGGCTCCGACGAAAAAATGCCGAACGGTTCAGCGAATTCCGTCCGGGATGCCGTGAAGATTCTCCACGAGAAGTATCCGAATTACGATGTTGACGGAGAAATGCAGGCCTGCGTCGCCTTGAACAAGGACCTGCGAGACGCCAAGTACCCGTTCAACACCTTGAAAGGCAAGGACGTGAACACACTCATCTTCCCGTGCCTCTCTTCGGCGAACATCACGTGCAAGATGCTCCTCGAAATGGGCGTTGGCGAATCCATCGGACCGGTGCAGATGGGCCTCAAGAAGCCTGTGCACTTCACCGACGCAGACGCCTCCGTCCACGACATCTTCAACCTCACCGTCGCCGCCGTCATCGACGCAATCGTGCAAGAGAAAAAGGATAAGGCGAGTGTCGCAAAATAAATCGAAGATTTATTTTATGACCGAGCCGCCTTTTTCGCGATGGAGCGAAGCGACAGCGCAAAAGAAGGATAAGGCGAGTGTCGCAAAATAAACCGAAGGTTAAAAAGTAAAATCAAAGTAAAATTCAAAAGGAAGCCGTCCACGGGGCGGCTTTTTTGATAGGCCCTTTTTTATATTTAGCACAAACTAAAGGCTTTTCATGAAAAGAAATCTTCTATTCGCACTGGTCCTGCTGTTTTCGTCAGCGGCATTCGCCGGAGACAGCACTTCCATCTACACGAAAATCACCGACTGGTACAGCGACAATCTGAACTACGGAACCGTCACGCTTCTGATGACCGTGGAAAGTTCCTTTATCCCGTTTCCGTCCGAGGTCGTCGTGCCTCCTGCCGCCTACAAGGCCCTGCAACCGGATTCGGGTCTGAACATCATCCTGGTCATTCTGTTCGCCACCCTAGGAGCCATCATCGGCGCACTCATCAACTACTACCTCGCCAAGTTCCTCGGTCGTCCGATTATCGACAAGTTTGCCGATTCCCGCATCGGAGCCATGTGCCTGCTCGATTCGAAAAAAGTCGCCCAGGCAGAAGATTTCTTCCGCAGACACGGTGCGATATCCACCTTTGTCGGCAGGTTCATTCCCGCCATTCGCCAGCTGATTTCCATCCCAGCGGGCATCGCCGACATGAAACTCAAAACATTTGTCACGTTCACCGCCCTCGGCGCGTGCCTCTGGAACATCGTGCTAGCGCTCTTGGGCGTCCTCGCTCACGGACAGAGCGACATCATCCAAAAATACAATTCCGAACTTTCGATGATTCTTTTAGGGATCGCCGGGCTTTTTGTCTGCTTTATCCTGTATAAAGGCATCCGCAAGAAGCGCCAAAAGTGATTTTTGAAACGGGTGAGCCTTACAAAGCTCCCGCTAGAAGTCGCAGTTTTCCACGCAGCGGTTCCGCCGGAACTTTGCCGTGTGCACCACGATACCCTTGTTGTACTTGTGATAGACGCCTTCGCGGACGCCGTTCACAAATTCCATGTCCTCGGAAATCAGCCCCTGTTCATTGAACATTTTGGCGACACCTTGAACCCGACCGTTTTCGTAGCGGAACTCCGAGCGCAGCGTCCCGTTCGCGTCCCAGCTTTTGGAAACGCCTTCCAGCATCCCGATTGAGTAAAAATCCTGGCTTTTCAGCTTGCCGTTGTCATAGAACGTCTTGGATTCGCCGTGTTCTTCCCCGTTTGCGTAGTGAACTTCTTGCCACAGCGAGCCGTTCGCGTAAAAGCTCCGGTAGATTCCGTCGAGCTTTCCCTCCTTATATTCCGCCTCGACTCCGACCTTTCCGTTCGGATAATACGACACAAAATGTCCATTCCGAATTTGCGAACCTTTTTTTACCGTATAAAGTTCCTGCAAGGCTCCGCTATCCGAAAGGACGCGGACCGTATCCCGCTCGGCGGCATTCGCCAAGGCCAATGCAACAAGACATAACAGCACGATGTTTTTTCGTTTCATTTCATCATCCTCGTTCTTTTTTAAAATTAGAATGTATTTTTTGACTGCCTATGCGTGTTACGTTTTTAAATCCGCCTTATTTCCCCATGTTCAGCCGGGAATCCCGCAGTCCCTGCGTCACCAAGTCGAGCACACTTTACTGGCCGATGTTTTTGAGCTATGCGGCGGGGACCGTCGAAGCGGATGGAAACGAAGTGCAGCTGATAGACAGCCCGGCGATGGACCTCGACCTCGAAGCGACCGTCGCAAAGATTCGCGCCTTTGGGCCGGAACTCATCATCGCAAGCACGAGCACGCCGAGCATCATCAACGACCTTTCCGTCATCAAGACGCTCAAGGTACTTTTCAACGTTCCCACGGCAATCATGGGAACCCATGCGACCGCAGAACCGCTCGAAACGCTGCAGACCGAGCCGAACCTCGATTATGTCATCATCGGCGAAGCGGACTACACGGCGCGCAACCTGGTGCGGCATCTCCGCGGAGAAATCCCGAGCCCATCGGATATCGCGGGACTCGCCTACCGCACCCCGGACGGCGGAATCGACTTCCAGCCCGAAGGTCCAAAAATTGCGAACCTCGATGAGCTTCCCTGGGTGAGCAAGACCTATTACAAGCACCTTTTCTCTTGCTACAAGCGCTACTTCTACGGGGCGAACCTCAACCCTATCGTGGTGATTCTTTCCGGACGCGGATGCCCGAACCGTTGCAGCTATTGCGTTATTCCGCAGACACTAAACGGACATACCTTTCGGATGCGTTCGCCAAAAGATGTTGTCGATGAACTCGAATTCATCAAGTCGCACTTTGAAGATCTAGGCGAAGTCTTTTTCGAGGACGACACGTTTACCGCCAACCACAGGCACGTCCAGGAAATCTGCGAAGAAATCTTGCGTCGCAAGCTGAAGATCACGTGGAGCTGCAATGCCCGCGCCGACGTGCCGCTCGAACTTTTGAAGCTGATGCACCGGGCCGGCGGACGCGAAATGTGCGTCGGGTTCGAAAGCGCAAGTCCCGAAGTTTTGCAGAACATCCACAAGGG
>JBNMGX010000112.1:0-7008 GCA_050872465.1 Hallerella sp. | reverse complement strand
GGCTTGATTATCGCTGGCTGGGCGCTCGGAGCCCGCAGCGCTTACATCTATGCCCGCGGCGAATTTTTACCGTGCATCGAAAGCGTCAACAAAGCGCTCAACGAAGCGTATGCAGCCGGTTACCTCGGCGAAAATATTATGGGGACAAAATTCTCGTTTGATATTTTCGTTCACCGTGGCGCTGGCGCTTATATCTGCGGCGAAGAAACCGCACTGATCAACTCGCTCGAAGGTCAAAAAGGTCAGCCTCGTTTGAAGCCGCCTTTCCCCGCGGTCGCAGGTGCATGGGCATCGCCGACTTGCGTGAATAACGTCGAAACGATTATGTCGCTTCCGTGGATTTTCTCGCATCCGGTGGAAGAATATACCAAGATGGGAACTCCCCGTGCGCACGGAACGAAAGTGTTCTGCGTTTCGGGAGATGTCAAGCGGCCCGGTATTTACGAAGCCCCGTTGGGAACTCCGCTCATGGAAATGCTCACGAGTGAGGAATACTGCCAGGGCGTGATCGGAAACCTGAAGGGCGTAATTCCGGGAGGTTCTTCCTGTCCGCCGCTTCTCCCCGAAGAATGTGCAACGGCTACGCTTGACTATGAATGCATGGCTTCCCTGAAGACGATGTTCGGGTCGGGCGCTATCATCGTGTTCAACGATACGCACAGCGCAGTCGATATTCTGGACGTTCTCGGACATTTCTATTCCCACGAATCGTGCGGACAGTGCACGCCTTGTCGCGAAGGGACGGGTTTTGCCCGCCGCGTTCTCGATGCGATGATGAGCGGAAAAGGTCACGACGGCGACATTGAACTGTTGCAGGGAATCTCTGCGGGATTCGGCGGAACGACCATTTGCCCGCTCGCCCTTTCGCTCGGCGGCCCGCTGAATGTCTATACGCGGAAGTATCGTGCGGACTTTGAAGAATACATTGCGAAAAACCCGAATCATGCGGAACCCCGTATGAGATCGAACGTGCGTCTGGGAGCTTACTGGTAATCTTATGAGCAATCATTACAACATGCCCCACCTTCCGACAGCCGACAGTCCTCGTGTAATTATCGAGGTTGACGGCCAGAATGTGGAAGTTCCGGGCGATACGAACCTGCTCGAGGCCCTGAAAGCCGTGGGCATTGAAACTCCTCATGTCTGCTACCATCCCTATCGTCCGGTGTCCGGCAACTGCCGGCAGTGCCTGGTCGAGACGGAAGGCCCGCGCGGCAAGATGCTGATCATTTCGTGCTTTACGCCGGTGAAGGCCGGAATGAAGGTTTTCACACCGCGTTCGAGCGAACGCGTCAAGACGGCTCGGCGCGCTGTTTCCGAGTTCATGCTTCTGAACCATCCGCTGGATTGCCCGATTTGCGACAAGGCCGGCGAATGTACGCTCCAGGAAAACTACGTGGAAGCGGGCCGCGATTCGAGCCGCCTGTATCCCGAAGTCGGCAAGAATTACCACGGAAATCCGGATCACCAGTTTTACGATACAAAGGGACAGCTCCGCGGCGGAAAGCGCGTCGATATCGGTCCGCGGGTGATGCTCGACGAGGAACGCTGCGTCCAGTGCGACCGTTGCGTCCGACTGATGCGCGACGTCTGTCACGATGAACAGCTCCAGCTAGCGGCCCGTGGCGACAGGACTTACATTACGACATTCCCCGGAAGGAAGCTTGATCACGAATACGACCTTTGCGTGACGG
The DNA here is from genome assembly GCA_050872465.1 of Hallerella sp. Classification (GTDB taxonomy): domain Bacteria; phylum Fibrobacterota; class Fibrobacteria; order Fibrobacterales; family Fibrobacteraceae; genus Hallerella. Next base: position 5,314 of record JBNMGX010000112.1, on the reverse strand, counting down.
ACGTTTGCCCGACCGGTGCGATGACCGCAAAGTATTTCCGCTTTGAACAGCGCGTCTGGATGCTTTCGAAAACGGCGAGCGTTTCGATGGACGATTCGCTCGGCGCGAACATCTGGATTGAACACGATCACGGATTCATTTTCCGCATGATGCCCCGCTGTAACCCGGAAGTGAACCGCACTTGGCTTTCGAATACGAGCCGTCTCGCTTTCCAGGAGTTTTCGAAGGACCGCTTGCCGGCGGGAAATGTCGAAGCGCTGAAGTCCGCACTCCAGGGCGACGGAAAAATCGCGTTTGTCTTGGGCGGCTCGGCGACAAATGAAGATGCCGCAGCGCTCAAGGTTCTTGTCGAAAAGCTCGGCGACCGTGCCGAGGTCTTTGTCGGGACTTTCGCTCCGGTGAAGGAGCCTGACGGCATTTCGAAGAGCGGCGATCCGGTGGCGAACCGTGCGGGCTTTGCCCTGTTCGGATTCACCAAGACGGCGGAAGAACTTTTGAACCGGGCTTCGGAATTTAAAACGCTCGTGACGCTTTCCGCGGATCTGTGGGGAAGCGATGCGGCGAAGGCCCAGAAGCTTGAAGAGATTTCGAACCGCATCTCGATTTCTCCGAAAAACGATTTGACCGCGCAGAAATCCTCGACGGTTTTTGGCGTGAACCATTGGTCGGAAGTGAACGGGACGATGGTAAACTCCCGTTCGATCCTCCAGAAGCTGAATGCGGCTCCGACGGCTCCCGAAGCGTCTCTTGTTCCGCTTTATACGGTTCTGTTCGCTCTGGCGGACGAAGATGTCCGGTGCGCTGCGAAGGCTTACAAAAGAGCTTCTGAATTTGCCCCGGTGCTTTCCAAATTCTCTTTTGACGCTATCCATAGCACGGGCGAACTGCTCGATGGAGTTGCCGTATGATGGAAATTATCGATTCGAAGACATGGATTGAATGGCTCTTGACCATTGGAAAGTTCGCCTTTGCGTTCATTCCGGTGCTCTTTATCCTGCTCCTCATTCCGTTAGAACGCCGCGGCGCGGGCTTCATCCAGGATAGACAGGGACCGAACCGTTCCTATGTCAAGCTGCCGTTCTTTGGAAAGGTTCGCCTGTTCGGGTGGGTGCAGAACGCCTGCGACGGCTTGAAACTCTTTTTCAAGGAAATGTATTTCCCGGCTGGCGTGAACAAAATTCTGTTTGCGCTTGCTCCGGCGCTCCCGTTTGGGCTTACGCTCCTTACGCCCTGCGTCCTCCCGTATTTTGCATCCTTGAACTTTTCGTTCGGCGATACGGTTGTGCACATTCCCGGGGCGAACGTAAATACGGACATCGGAATTCTCCTGATGTTCGGGCTTTCCTCGCTGTCGGTTTTCGGCACGGTGCTTTCCGGCTGGGCCGCCAAATCCAAGTTTTCCTTCTTGGGGGCGCTTCGTGCGACGGCAACGAGCATCAGCTACGAAGTCTGCCTGGGCCTTTCGATGATGGGAATCGTTCTTCTCGCGGGGACATTCAACGTGGAAGGAATCGTCTCTTGGCAGGAAACCCACGTTTGGGGATTCATCGCCCAACCTGTCGCGTTCTTCTGCTTCTTGCTTGCTGCGATTGCGGAAACGGGACGTCCGCCTTTTGACGTTTCGGAAGGCGATCCGGAACTCGTCGCCGGATACCACACGGAATACGGCGCAATGCAGTTCGGCATGTTCTATATGGGCGAATACGGTCACGTGGCCATCAACAGTATGCTGGTCTCGTTCCTCTTCTTCGGCGGCTATGCGATTCCGTTTATGACGACTGCCGAGACTCAGGCCAATCTGAATGTCGTCTTGGCGGCGCTTTTCGGCATCAGCGCGTTCCTCGCCCTCGCTTTCCTGCACATGGTTTACCGCTATCTGCGGGCCTACAATGCGGGCAAGGCTTCGAACAAGGAAGTCATCAATCGTGAATATCTTCTCTACAAGATTATCGCCTGGGTCGCCGTTCCCGTGTTTATCGCCTTGGCGGTTGTCTGCGGGCTCTTTATTCATCCCGAAGCTTCCATCGTGGGGGGCGTTCCGGTCTATGGGCTGGGCGTTTCGCTGGGAACCGCTGCGGTACAGTTCCTTGTCTTGATGGTTAAAACGGTGTTCTTCTGCTGGGTGTGGATTTGGGTCCGCTGGACGCTTCCGCGTTTCCGCTATGACCAGATTATGCATCTCGGCTGGAAGGTCTTGCTGAACATCGCTCTGCTGAACCTGGTCGTGACCGCGGTCATCGCCAAACTAGTCCTGGGAGGCAACTAATGGTTCGTGTCGTTAAGCACAAGCCGATGAACTGGCTGGAACGCCTTTACATCTTCGAAGCGTTCCGCGGCCTTTACACGACGATCAAACATTTTCTGCGGGGATTTTTCCGCTACGAAACGCTGCCCACGACCGGATATCCGGAAGTAAAACCTTATATTCCGCGGGATTATCGCGCTTCGCACCGAATGATGCTTCGTCCGGACGGAACGCCTCGCTGCGTGGCGTGCTTTATGTGCGCTTCGGCGTGTCCTGCGCATTGCATCTTTATCGAAGCGGGACAGTCTCCAGACGGTCGCATCGAAAAACGCGCGACAAGGTTCGACATCGACCATTCCGTCTGCATTTTCTGCGGACTTTGCGTCGAAGCTTGCCCGGTCGATGCGCTTCGGATGGATACTTGCGAAACGAGCTTTGTCCGCCGCCGTCGGGAAGATTTCATCGTTTCCCTGTATGACTTGACGAACTGGGACCCGAAGGACTATCCCGATGATGCGCAAAGCCAGGTCGCTCCGGGCGGCAGCAAAAACAAACAGGCTCTTGAAGTCTGGGGAGAAGTGAAATGCTAGCTCTGATCCTTTTTATCATCCTGTCGGTTATCGCCGTGGGATGTTCCGTCTGTGTCTTTCTGACGAAGCACCCGCTCTATGCGGCGCTCGCCTTGGTGACGACGATGCTTTCGCTCGCGGGAATTTACGGGCTTCTCGGAAGTCCCTTTGTCGGAGTGGTCCAGGTGATGGTCTATGCCGGTGCCGTGATGACGCTTCTCATGTTTATCATCATGGTGCTGAACGGGGCGCGGGACAGCCGGACGAAACGCTTTGACAAGGTTTCCGCCTTTGTTCTGGTTTCGGCTTTGCTTCTCGCGGGTGTCGTGGCGACTGCGCTCGGAAAATCCGCTCTGGATTTCGATCCGCAGGCGGTCCGAGGTTCGGTCTCGCTTACGGCGGGAACGCTTTTTGACATGGCTTCTACCGGAAACGGCTACTATCTGCTGGTTCTTGCCGTAGGGCTTGTCCTTCTTTCGGCGATGGCTACGGCGGTCATTCTCGCCCGCAAACGGATCGCTTCGGATCCGGAAAACGAAACGTCTGAGGAGGTTCACTGATGCAAGCGATTTATGTCCAGATACTCGCCCTTGTGCTCTTAACTCTCGGAATCGCGACTGCTCTTTGCCGTCGGAACGTGTTCTTCATCCTGATGGGCGTGGAGCTCGCCTTGAACGCGGTGAATCTGAGCGTTGTCGGATTTTCAAAAACATTTGCCGCCGCGTCGAGCGTTGTCGGCCAGATTGTTCCGCTGTTTACGATTGCGGTTGCCGCCGCGGAAGCGTGCGTTGGACTTGCCGTCATCATCATGATTTTTAGGAATCAGGATAGTGCGGACATTGATAACTATTCCAGTATGAGGGGGTGACCGAAATGATTCCTCTTTGGCTTATTCCTTTGTTTCCGCTGGTGGGCGTTTTCGTTCTCGCGCTCATTTCGCTGGCTTCATCCGATAGCGAAAAGGGACCGGACGAAGGGCTTGTCGGCTTTGTCGGTGTGGTGTTTCCGCTGTGCGCCTTTATCGCAACGGGACTTCTCGCCTGGAACATGCCGGAATCGGGCATCCATGAGACGCTTGGCAATTGGATAGACTCTTCGCTTCTGTCGGTGGATTTCGGCTTCCTTTTCGACGGGCTTTCCCGCACGATGCTTCTTTTCATCACAGGCATTGCGACGCTTATCATTCTGTATTCGACCGGTTATATGCACGGAGACCGAGGCTTTGCGCGTTTCTTCGCCTACATGAACCTGTTCCTTTTCAGCATGATTGTCCTGGTCCTTTCGGATTCCTTGGTTCTTACGTTCCTCGGCTGGGAAGGTGTCGGCCTCTGCTCGTATCTGCTCATCGGTTTCTGGAATCGTGACCTGAACAACTGCAAGGCGGCGAACAAGGCGTTTCTCGTGAACCGTGTCGGCGATGTGGGTTTCTTGCTCGGAATGATTGCGCTGGTTTCGGTCGGCGGTTCTTCGCTTTTGAACTATACGGATCTTGTTGCGTGGCTGCTGAATCCGGCGTTTGCCGATAGGCTCGTGGAAGGGCTTCCGCTTTTGACGCTTGCCGGAGTTCTCTTCTTCTGGGCGTGCACGGCGAAAAGCGCGCAGATTCCGCTTTTGACATGGCTTCCCGATGCGATGGCCGGTCCGACGCCTGTCTCGGCGCTGATTCATGCTGCGACGATGGTGACCGCCGGCGTCTATCTGGTCGCGCGCCTGTCTCCGCTGTATGTCTTGTTGCCCGGTGTGCTCTCGATGATTGCCGTGGTCGGCATGGCGACGGCTTTCTGGGCGGCGGTGGCCGGGCTTTTCCAGAACGATATCAAGAAAGTGCTTGCCTATTCGACGATTTCCCAGCTGGGTTACATGTTTATGGCTGCGGGAGTTGCTGCATTTGATGTTTCCATTTTCCACGTGTTCACCCATGCTTTCTTCAAGGCTTCGCTCTTCCTGGGTGCAGGCGCGATCATCCATGCTCTTGCCGGTGAACAGGATATGCGCAAGATGGGCGGACTCCTGAAAAAGACGCCGGTCACGGCTATCGTGATGCTCTTTGCTTACTTGGCGATTATCGGTTTTCCCGGATTTTCGGGATTCTTCTCGAAGGATCTGATTCTTGAACGCCTGTTCGGATTTTCTCCGGTGGCGGGAAAGATCTTCTATGCGGTGGGGCTTTTGACGGCGATCATCACAGCGGTCTATATGACGCGTCTGATGGTTCTCACTTTCCTTGGCAAGTATCGCGGAAATCTTTTGGAAGACAAGATCCATGAAGCGCCTCTCTGCATGACGTTCCCGATGGTCGTCTTGGCTGTCGGTTCCGCCTTTGCCGGATATTTCTGGAATGTCTTTGCCTGTGGAGCGAACTGGTTCGAAAGCTGGCTTTCTCCGGTCGTCGGGCTTGCGCAGAAGCTCGCCCATATCGGGCATTCGGAATCTGTCGAACCCTCGGTTCTCGTCTTTGCGGTTCTCGGCACGGCTGCGGCCTTGGTCGGAGCCTTCATCG
>JBNMGX010000111.1:0-7025 GCA_050872465.1 Hallerella sp. | reverse complement strand
TCAAAATGTGGTTGAGATATGACGTGTCGGTGTTTACATGGATGCCGGTTTTTGCATAGTAGCCAGGGAGCGCATTGGCCTCTTTCCAGAACTGCGTTCCGTCGATGCCGTACTTTCGAAAAAGGGGTTCCTGCATATAGCCGCTGATGAGCGTCTTGTCGAAATCCCAGACCATGGCGATAACGTTTTGTTCAAAGGGTCGCGTGTCCATAGTTCCTCACGGGACGATAAAGTAGTCTTCGGGGTTTACCGGTTCGCCGTCGATGCGGATTTCGTAATGCAGCCCGCTTCCCGCTGTGCGCCCGGAACGTCCCACGATGGCAACGGGAGTTCCGCGCCCGACACGCTCTCCCTGCTTGACAAGAGACTTTTCGAGATGGGCGTAAAAGGTGCGGACATTTTCCGTATGCTGGATCTTGACGGACAGCCCGAAGCCTCGGTGCGAACGAACCTCGACGACGGTTCCGGATCCTGTCGCGATAACCGTATCGCCTTCTTCGGCAAAGAAATCCACACCGCGGTGCGGGAGGTTCTGGTCGGTAAAATGGTCGAAGAGCATCCCGAAACGGTTCGTGATGACATGATGCCGCTTGAGCGGATGCAGCACGGGGATAGCCTCGGCGAGAGACGGCTTGGCGAGAAGGGAATCCCGAAAGAGGGAATAGGTCCTGTAAGTCTGGAAAAGAGCTTCCGTCCGCTCCTTGCTCTGGATGGAATCGTTCACGTCCGACTTGAGCGGAATCCCGCCGATTTTATAGACGCTGTCCTGCAAGGCTTCGGTGCGCTGCAGATAGAGTTCCGCGCTGTCGTTATCCGCCCGGAGTCTGTTCATGTTCGCGCGGATTTCACGGTTTTGCGCACGCAAATCGAGAATCGTTCCGTCGCTTAGTTTATGTACAACCTCTAACGGGGAAAACAGGAAAAATCCGAAAGCGGCGACTATCGCGCCGAGAATCCAGAGGATGGGCTTTTTCGGCGAAATCCTGTACGACTTCGACTTGCCGGTCTTTTCGTAGAAAAGATGCAGGTTTAGCTTTTTCAACGGCTCTTGCCCTGATGCGTCTTGGAACGTTTTTTCATCGCAGCCAGCCGAGCGCGCATTTCGGAAATCGCACCGACCAGTTCGACGACATCCGGATCGTTCTTCAGCGTGTCAAGAGCGTTGTTTTCGAGAGCGGGGAGAAGCCGCCTGCCCAAAGCCTCGTACTTCGCCTTGAGCCGAGATTCCTCCGCCGCGACATTCATCCTGTTAAGGACCGTCGATGCGCAATTCAGCGCACCGCATTTTATTCTGTTTAGCACGGTTTCTGTCATGGACCTTTTCCTTTTCTCGCATAAAATAATATAGTTTTTAGGGCAAAAACAATGGAGAATCTTTATGAGCCGTAGCGAACGCCGAAAAGCCATGCAGAACGCCAAGAACTTTACGCCCAAGAAGAAAAGCGTCATGAGTTCGGCGGGTGTCATCGTTCTTGCAGCCATCGTGGTCATCGCATGGGTCGCTTTTGTCATGGCTCGTAACTAGCAGGGAATCCCGATGAAATTTCAAATTGAAAAAGCCAAACTTTTGAGCGCCTTGAACATGGTCATCGGCGCTGTCCCGAACAAGGCCACGATTCAGATTCTGAACAACTTCGCCGTCCGGCTCGAAGGGAACGCTCTCGAAATCAGCGCGACGGACCTCGATTTGGGAATCCGCGTGAAGCTCGATGTGCAGGGAGAATCCGACGGAGCTGTCGTCGTAAACGCGCACAAGATTCTCGACCTGGTGAAAAGCCTCATCGATCCGAAAATCGTAAACTTGACAATCGAAGTGGTCGATTATCTCGTGACCGTGCGTTGGAGCGAACGCGGCAAGGCTTCGATTACGGGATTCGATGTAAGCGACTTTCCGCCGCTTCCCGACGTGGCGGATGGCGGATCGTTCCAGCTGGGCAAGAGCGAACTGGAATTCCTCGCCGGCAAGACGCTTTTCGCCGTTTCGACAGACCAGACGCGGATGAGCCTGAACGGAGTCTTTGTCGAAGCGAAGGACGGAAAGCTTATCATGGTCGCAACGGACGGGCATCGTCTGGGAAAAGCTTTTATCGAACTGGAAAATTCCACGCTCGGAAAAGGCGTGATCGTTCCGCCGAAGGCAATCCAATATGCGCTGAAAAGCGTGTCTAGCGAAGCGGTTGTCGAGGTTCGAATCTCGGATACATACGTTCTTTTTGCAAGCGAAGGCGTGCAGATTATTTCAAAACTCATCGAGGGACCGTATCCGAAATACGAAGCGGTTATCCCGGTGAAATTCGAACGTTCGGTCCAGGTGAATCGCGCAGACCTTTTCAACAAGATTACGACGGTTCTTTCGATGGCGAACGCTCGCACGCGGATGATCCGGCTCCAGCTAGACGGAAACCAGATGGAACTTTCCGCAAACGACCAGCTCGTCGGTGGCGATTCCAGAGAAGCGCTTTCCGTTTCCCATGAAGGCGAGGGCGTTTTCTGCATCGGGTTCAACGGGCTCTACCTGCTCGAAGTCCTCAAGCTCTGCCAGAGCGACGAAGTCGTGCTCAAGATGAACGGTCCCATCAGCGCATGCGTCATCGAACCGGTCGGTTCCGACATCAACAGCATGTTCCTCCTGATGCCGCTGCGTCTCCAGGAAGAATGATTTTTTTCGATGTGTCAAATGGGCGACGGAACATCCGTCGCTTATTTTGTATGGGATTTCAAGATTCCGCTTCGCGGGAACCGGCGACAATCCAATCGCAGAGCCTTTTGATATCTTCGTAATCGGGCAAGAAACGGTGCGGGTCTTCGTGATGGACGCGTTCTACGAACTGGTGCCAGGTGCGCTCGTTCTTGCCTTCCAGCCCTAGGTGCTGCTCGATGGCCCCGCGTTCCCAGACCCAGATTCCCTCGGCGGCGAGCTTCTGGTGAATGCGGTGGAGCGGTTCGCGGGCTTCGGGCATTCTCGCCATCATGACATAGGCTTCGCTCGCGGGAATCCTCGATTTTTTGCTGACCGGGATGCTGTGAACAAGGCGGACATGTTCCTGCAGAGCGAGTTCCCGGAATAGCGATTTACAAAATTCGACATCGGGATCGTCCTTGGCGAGAAAACCGTCCTGGTGGGCGTTGTTGAACGCGTAATCGAGATCGACGATCGCTCGGACGGGCAAATCCATCGCGGAAAGGACCTGCATGCTTTTCCGCGTGTTGCTGACGCCTCCCTGGTGCACGAGCGCACAGCGGATCAGCGCAAAGGAAAGCCCGGTCATCTTTTCAAAGAGCGTCGGAAGAACCCGCCATTCGGTCTTGCCCTCTGTCAAGAGAACGTAATCGGCAAACAGAAGTTCGTTGGAATTGGAAAGCGAAAAGAGCATTTGCAGCTGCGACTGCGCATCGGTGATGACTGAATGCACTGCGTCTTCCATCCGTCGGCGCATGAACGTGCCGCGGGCCTTGTTCTTGCGGATGAGGAGCGACGTGCTCACGTCTTCGCTTGTAACCATCTGGGCGGAATGTGTCGCAAAGATCACTTGGTATCCTTCGTGCGAGAGATTCTTCAAGGCGACGCGTACAAGTTCTACCGCTTGCGGATGCAGGTAAAGTTCGGGCGAATCGATTAAGAGAAGCGTCCGGCTGAAATGATAGTTATGGTGATGTTTCTTGACTTCGTCTAGGTAGCGGACTAGCGCCATCTGGATGGCGCGCTTAGAACCCGCTCCCATGGCGCGGATGTTCCGCTCGAATCCGTCATCTTCGTCGAGAACAGTTAGCTTTGCCGTGGAGAGGAACGTGTGGAGCGTCGGCGAAGGAATGTCCAGGTGGACGTTTACCGAAGGAAAGAGCGGACGAAGCTTTTGGTTGAGACCGCGTTCAAAAAGGTCCAGTTCCTCGGCGCGTGAATCGCTCCCGGAATCCAGCAAACTGGTAAATTTCTGGATGAGTTCGTTGAATTCCCTGCCGAGACGCCGTTCGAGCGGGCTGAAGATTTCGTCGAGGAGCTTTGCGAAAGCCTTGTCGCCTTCAAAGTCCCAGATTTGAATCGGCGGAGGAAAAATTCGGGAAAAGACGTTTTCGAATCCGAGCGGAACCTTGACCCATTCGCCCTTGCCACCGTCGCCGTTCCAGTCGAGCGCCCAGAATTCCACGTCGGAAACGTTTTCGCCCGGAAGTTTCTGGAATCTCTGCACGCGAATTTTCCCATTTCGCAAAAAAGGCTTTAACAAAGCCGCCTCTTCGGGCTCGAGCTTTTCGAGAACCGAATCGGAAATTCCGCCAAAAAGCCCTTCCACTTCGACGGGCTGGTTCGGGTCGTCGAAATAGGAATTGTCAAGGGTCGAGCGGAAAAGCAGCCAGCGGATTCCCATCAAAATGTTCGTCTTGCCTGCGTTGTTATAGCCGATGAGTGCGGTAAAGTCGCTGAGCGGGAATGTCTCTTCGCGGATGGAGCGGAGGTTTCGAATGGAAATGGAAATCAGTCGGAGCGATTCTTGCATGCTTCCAAACTAAATAAAATCGAACGTTCGGGGTATAGGATATTTTAGGGACGAGGGAACAGGGAGTAGGGATTAGTCAGCGGACGTCTAAGTTTAGTGGGCAGAATCGCGGACATTTAAGCTTTCGGGATGCGTGCGTCCGATGTCATTCCCGTGCACCGACACGGGAATCTATTTTCAGAGATTATCGGGTCAAGCCCGATAATGACAGTTTAACGCATAGACGGTCCTTGTCCCGTTTAACTACTGATTCTTGATTTCTGTTTTCTGACAACTTACAGTTCGCTAAAACGTCAATTCCTCATTCCTAACTAACTCCACTGATTCCTGTCTCCTGTCCCCCTGATTTCTGTCAACAATCAATAATCCTGGATATCTTCAAGGACTTCGTTCGGTCCGAGGATGAACAGAATATCGTTTTCCTTCAGTTCGCAGTCGGCGAGATTGCCGATGAGAGCCTTGGGCTTGAGCGGGTCTCGGATGGCGATAATCTGGATGCCGTATTTTGACGTGAGCGAAAGTTCCTTGAGCGTCTTTCCCTTGAACTTGTTCGGACAGACGATTTCCGCAATGGAATATCCGTCGAGAAACGGCAAGCGGTCAAGCATGTTCGGGTGGGTGAGCCGCTCCGCAAGCGAAATCGCCATATCGCGTTCCGGCTGGAAAATATCCGAAACGCCGAACCTTTCGAGAATCGACGTGTGCTGCGAGCTCGAACTTTTCGCGATGATGTTCTTGACTCCAAGTTCCTTCAAGTTGAGAATCGTGAGCAGCGACGCTTCGATATCTGCGCCAATGCAACAGATGACGGCATCGACTTTTGTGACGGGAATTGCCGCTAGCTGCTGTTTACGGGTTGCGTCGGCGACAATCGCCTGCGCCACGTTCGGTGTGATGTCCTGGACTTTTTCGGGCGTATTATCGACAGCGAGGACTTCGCTTCCGAGACTTGTCAAATGGTTTGCGAGAAAGATTCCCGTGTTTCCTAGTCCGATGACGACAAACTGCTTTTTGGCCATTTTTTAACCCACCATGATGTCTTCTTCCGCATACCAGGCGCTGCCCTCTTTTTTCTTGACGACTGCGGAAATCAGGAAAAGAGCGCCCATACGACCGACGAACATAAAGATACAAATAAAGATTCTTCCGAACGCGGAAAGTTCCTGGGACAGTCCGAGCGAAAGCCCGCATGTGGAAAGTGCGCTGGTCACTTCAAAGAATATGCTCAGAAAGTGCGATTCCGAGGCGCCGAACGCCTTGCCCGAGAATTCGGTAAAGAGAAGGACAAGCGTTCCGGCAAGCGCGAGGATGACATAGACGATAAAAATCCGAACGGCTTTATCGACCGTTTCCTCAGGGATGGTCCTGCCCATCACCTGCGTCCGTTCGCGTCCGAGAAGACGGTTGAATCCGAGTAGCGCGATGACCGCCGCCGTCGTCGTTTTCAGTCCGCCGCCGCAGCTGCCGGGACTCGCTCCGATAAACATGGCGACGATGACGATAATCATGCTGGTCTCTCGAAGCGACAACGGGTCGATTGTATTGAATCCAGCGGTCCGGGATGCGATGGCGATGAACGCCGCGGACAAAAATTTCTCGGCGATGTTCTGGTCGCTAAAGGCTCCGTTCCATTCGATGGCGAGGACGCTCGACATTTCGACTAGGATAATGACAAGAGTTGCGAGCAGGGCGATTTTCGTGTGGAGCGAAATTTTCTGGATGGTGCGGGTCTTGAAATCGAAAAGGTTCTTGATTTCGGACATGGAAAGAAAACCGAGGCTTCCCGAAAGAACCAGCAAAATGATGACGGGGCAGACGACCGGGTTGAACTGGAAGCGCACCAGCGAATCGGCGAATGGCGAAAAGCCCGCGTTGCAGAAAGCGCTTATCGCATGGAACACCGAATAGAGAATCCGTTCGTCAAGCGGGAGGCTTTCGAACTGCGTGAAAAGGGCGGTCGCTCCGAGACCTTCGAGAACAACGGTAAACGGCAGGACCGCGGCGAGAATCTTTTTCGGGTCGATGTTCCCCTCGGTCGTAAATCCCGACTTGAAAATCGCTTGCTGGTTGAAGCCCGGACGCATTCCCGAAAGCAGGAGAATTGCCGTCGAAAACGTCATGATGCCTAGTCCGCCGATTTGGATCAACGCTGCGAGAATCCAGAGCCCCGCATGGGTAAAGGTCGCTCCGATGTCTATCACGGAAAGTCCCGTGACGCAGACCGCGGACGTCGCCGTAAAGAACGCGTCGATGACCGAAAGTTCCCCTTGCAGCGAAAAGGGACATTTGAGAAGAATCGTTCCGAGAACGATGAGAACCGCATAGCCTTTGACAAGGAAAAGCATCGGGTTCGAAGACTTCTTCTTGATGATCGACTTCGCTGTCGGAATGTCCTTGTAACGGGAAAGCAACATCACGCCCCAATTTACTAACTTTCGCTTCGCTATGGTAAAATTACGTTCTGTTCTGATGCCGCTCGCGATTCTTTTTGGAATTTTGTTTCCGCAGGCGCACGTACTTTCGCCGCTGATG
>JBNMGX010000110.1:0-7120 GCA_050872465.1 Hallerella sp. | reverse complement strand
GACAAGATCAAGACGCACCACAACCGCGTAAACGAAATTCTAGACCTTCTCAAGGAAGGCAAGCTGGTCGAGCCGCTCGCGGACCTTTACAAGGACGAAGTACGAATGCTCGGCGAGGAATTGCGGATTCCCCATGCGCTCGTCTGGCGGCATCCTTTCCCGGGGCCCGGTCTCGGCGTGCGGCTTCTGCTGTCGAACGGGCATGAAGACGTTCGCGTGGAACCTGCGGCGGAAAGAGAAGTTGCGGAATTTGCCAAGGCGAACGGCGTTCTCGGGCAGATTCTCCCGGTGAAAAGCGTCGGCGTCCAGGGAGACGGTCGGACATACGCCCACCCGTACCTCATCCGAAACCCGGAATTTTCGTGGAAGGACTGCGAACGGTTCGCGACAGAAATCGTCAACCGGTTCAAGACGGTGAACCGTGTCGTCTGGCAGGTCGGGGCGCTCCCCGGAAACCCGGAACCCGCCGAGCAGTTCGCGACAAAGGAGAACTTCGACACGCTCCGCGTTTTCGACAACATCGCAACGGAATTCCTCCGCGAAAACAACCTGTACGAAAAAATCTGGCAGATGCCCGTCGTGATGCTCCCCCTGAAAATCCAGGGCAAGCCCTGCATCGTGATGCGCCCCGTGAACAGCTCCGAAGCGATGACCGCGAACTTTGCGGAAATCGACAAGGACGCTCTCCGGAATCTCTGGCGACGCTTCGAGGAAAACGGCGCCGGTTCGCTCTGGTACGATACGACGCACAAGCCCCCCGGAACGATTGAGTGGGAATAGGACAAGCGTTTAAAGCCTTCTGGATTTTATCTAGAAGGCTTTTTCCGTTGACCAAGTAATCCACTACCCGATGCCGACAGATACTTTATTTTTTCCACACGTGCTCGCGGTGGTATTTCAGATACGGCAGGTGGTGGACATCAATCCAGCGAAGGCGCATGTCGGGATAAATGCCTACTCGTTTCAGGTTCGATTCTTTCAGTTGCGACGATAGCATGATATGGCCCTCATCGTCGAAGGTGATTAGTCCCTTGTCAAAAAGGGCATCCAGATTGGCAGAGAGCAGGAATCCATTATACACGTCGAGGCGTTCTTCAGCGGAGGCGCAATCCTTCCACGGCTTTGCATGGCTCGCGCGAAGGATTTCCGGAATAGTGCTATTCGTGACGGCGCACGCGCCTTTCCAATAATTCATCAGGGATTCGCGGTACACGTCTTGACCGACGCGCTGCCTGACGGTTTCCTCGGTTTCGGTAGCCGGTAAGCCGCTAGCGACAATCTGTCGCCAACGCATATTATATATTTCAATCGGTGTCGGCGGCAATGCGATGAACAGCTCCTGCATACGGTGCAGTACACGGCGAAGCGACTCGTATTCGCGTTCGCGAACAACAATTTCTTGACCGACGATATCGAAGGCTCCGGTAATACGGAGTTCCGATTCATTGAACGAAGCCGTAAAGGTCACGTCCATTTCGTGGTCCAGGCACTTGATAGTGGCGCGTTCATTATGCGAAGCGCTGCCCAGAGCGACGGAATCCGGACCGTCGGACTCCACAATGCTCCAGCCCGAATCGGCACCGGCCTTTTTAATCAGTTCCCGTTCCGTGAAGGTCATACTGATTCCAATCAATGGCTTTACCGTTCAATTTCTTTTCAGAAATATACTTTTGAGCGTCATCAAAGTCTTTATCGGTATAACAATATATAGTCCATTTAGCCTTCATAAATCTTGGTATAAATTTTTTAGATTAAAGATTTACCCCAAAAAGCAATACCCTCAGCCAAAACCAGATTAGACCATTCTAAAAATCTCTTTTGAAGGTCTGATTTTTTTTCTCGGTATGTTAAGTAAAATGCTTCTTTACCTAAAACAGCAAAATCTCCAATATCACCATTTTGTTCAACATCTTTGTTTCGACTAAAATAGCAAGCGGATATAGCGATGACACCTCTAAATTCAGGACCAATTCCATGTGCTGAAATTAATATTTCACTTTGATTTTTTCCAGGAATTGTTAATCGAGCCCACGATCTATATAGGGATAAATTAGCAAAATATCGGTTTGTTTTCGCCATTTCAATAATTTGGTTTCTAAAATAATAGTCTTGATCTTCTCCATCTAGGGCTTTAGAGGCTAAAGGATACTTGCCTTTCCAAAAATCCCCCAATTTTTGTTTTAAGGCTAGTGCAGTAGAATTCATTTCATCTCTTGCCAATTTTATAATATAATTGGCCATATCCTTGGCTAAATCCCACGATTTTTTTTCAAGCCTTTTTTTAGATTCTATTTGCAACTTGATAGAATCAATGATAGAGGACACCTGAATAGATTCTTTAACTCGCCCGGCAATAGACAATGCTGAAGTAAAAGTATTTTTCTGAATTGTCGCAAACAATTTTATTAAAGGAATCAGAGAACCTTTGTCTGCATTCTCCAAAGCATCAATGTATTCTTCCCTTTTTTCCCTTGTAATTGTAAGAGGAAACCATCCTGCTTTAATCAAAATCAAGGAGGCCAAAGCCCTCGCGACACGTCCATTTCCGTCTTGAAATGGGTGAATTTGCGCAAAACGATGATGAAGCCAAGCCGCTTCCACAATCGGAGATATTTTTCTTTGAACATGACTTTCGTGTAGTCTAATTAAATTATCCATTTCAGAGACGGTTTGCTCTGGAGGACAATATTCATGCAGGGTTCCATCGGTTTGTATCGGACTATTAGCTTGCTTTTTATAATCGCCAACAATCAACGCTATTTCCTGAATGTTGCCAAACTGATCCTTTCCTGTCGTAGTTTTTTGATTTCTACAAAAACCAGCATGAAGTTCCTTGATGTAGCTTGTCGATAAATTCCGATTATTCTTCACAAAATCAAACAATCCGTCAACTACATCGTACTGATCTTTGATAATCTGTTGAACCAAAACAGGATCTTTATTTGTCATTTCATGTGTAATGACATTTTCTTCAATCCCTTTTTCAATTAAAACCTGAGTAATCCCGATATCAAGAGTATAAATGCGTTCAATAACTCCAGTTTCAATAGCCCATTGGCGTTTCAGAGATTGTGTAAAATTATCAAGAACCCCTTGTTTTGTCAGTTCTTTTCGCTGTTCTTTCCAAACTTCGACCAAGCCATTCAATCCTGAATCTGCATACTTAAACTCTTCAGGCAAAAGATCCTTGATAGGATGCCACTTGTAGCTTACATCAACCATAAAAATTCACCTTTTTAACATTTGTTTCTATAATTTACAAATTCTTTAGCGAAATCAATTTCTCTTTTTCGTTGCGATCCGATTAGCATTAACCTCTTTTCCCTTAATCCATCCTATCCCAGGCCTCTAATACCAGTCGCCCAGTGCGGTATTCGCCGTAGGTGGAGAGTTCGGCGTCCTTGAGGACGCGGAAGGTTTCGCTGGGGTAGTCGTCGCCCATGACGGCTTTGGGGTCGAGGATGTATTCGAGGTCGCGACGGGATAGGCCGTAAAGCCTTGCGAAGTAGGCGTCGAGCTCGGCGCGGAGGTTCGCCCGGTGCGTGTCTTCGAAGACGATAGGCGGAATAGTTGTCGGATCAAAGTCGGAGGCGGCAAGGGTTTCGATGTCGGTGCCGGTTGGCAGATCCTTGTGTTGGGCAAGGATGAGCTTGCGGAGATCCGCGCTAGCATCGTTCCAAAGAGCACGGGCCCATTCGACGATATCGGTAGCGGTGTAGGTCAGGGCGAATACACGCGGAACAATAAAGTTGACGGCGGCGTCGGTATAGGCTTCTGGACGCAAAATTGGGAACTGACGCATATATCCATACGTCATATTCGTTCCGCCCAATTTCAAACGAGTTACATAATCCAGCGGAATAGATGCCATATTAGAAATTAGGCATGCATCAAGTACCGCATTTTTATTGGTTCCGAAAAGTAAAATTGAATGTCCCGCACCGCATAACGGTATAACTGAGGCAATCAATGTTCGTGCATTAGTCGCATTTGATATGTTCCTATACCCCATCAGATACTTGGGACAATATTCTTCGGCGGCGGCAAGCAAGTTCTGCACGATATCGCCACTCCCCGAGGCATCGAGATACACCTTCTGCAACTTGGCGTCCGATTCCGTCATAGCAAGACGCTGGCAGAGTTCACGCAGTTTCGGTTCATCTTCTTTACGCAAAGCGGCGACAATAGAGGAATCAAGGTTGGTGGCGCGGAGTACGGTTTCGGTATAAGGCACCCAGTATTCTGGCCGGGCGGTAAAATTTACGTCAGCCTTCTGCTCTGTTGTTACATCTTCGGGTTTCTTTTCGGCAAGGAACGTAGCCCAGCGGTGATCCATCTGGTGCATCATTTTAGCTTCGTACAGCGGAAGCATCGGCTTGCCGTCGGGGCCATTGCCGGGAACTGTAGCAAATAAACCGCTGTCATTGGACATGTGGAATAATGTGCCGAACTTGATATGCCACGGATTACCGTTCTTTTCATCAGATTCACGAATAAACACGCCCGCCTTGCGGTATATCTTCTTTGCAAGTTCGGCATCTTCCTGGCTTCGGAATACGGGGCACGTATGCGTATTCGGGTTAATCAAGTCGAAATCTTCCGCAGTCATCGAGAAATGGCGTCGTTTGTCTTCGAGTTCGGGCACATTCTTGAGGAAGAACGCAAAGTCACCCGGCGTATTCCCGGCAGCAATCGTCAGCAAGCAGAACTTGAATCTCGAATGCACTGTCGGGAACAGAGCATCCCTATTTTCGAAGTCATAGAGACTGCGCAACATTCCCTTGGAGGCGATTTCACCAAAGAATTCCTTGGTCGAATCGTCTGTCGCAATGCCCGACGGACATACAAACCCGGCCGTCCCCCTTTCGTTACGGAGACGGTAGTTCAATTCCGCAAAGAGTGCATACAGGTTTACGTCACCTGTTCCGGTAAGCGCAAACCGACAATCGTCAAAATCCTTGTAATGAACGATGTTGCTGGTAGCATCGGCGTTATGGAGTGCATGTTCAAAGTCCGCATAGACCTGTCGTTCGAACACATTGCCAGTTGCCAGAGCCTTAATCATCTTATCGCGAGCGGCCTTGTTGCTTGCCTCGGCAATCGCCGGAATACGCTGAGAAAAGAACTCCTTTTCTTGCAACTTGATGCGGTCCCACGGCGGATTACCCACCACGCAGTCGAAGCCACCCTTCTCGAACACTTCCGGGAACTCCACCGGCCAATGGAAGAATGAGTATTCCTCGCTCAGCCTGGCAGCCAGTTCACGGATGCCCTGTCTGGTTTCTGCAAGGTCGTTCATCACGTCGAACAGGTCGCGACTGGTCGGCACGTTCGCGGCATCGTCCTTCTTGGCAAAGAATGCGGCCGTATAGATGTCGCAGGCGATCTTGTTCTTCACATAGACGCTGTCTTGCCGCAATTTCTCGTAAAGTTCGCGTTTCCGCTCTTCCGCCCTGATGTCGTCATTCGGCAAGGCTTCAATCTGCCTGGTCAACGCCACCAGACGGTCGTTCGTAATGGGGTTCTTCTTTTCGAAGGCGCTAATCTGCCCCTTGCCACCACGTTCCTTTTCGTTCGACTTCTTGAGCAAGGTGCATACGGCCTTGTCGTCACCGGTAAGCGCCGTATATGCCGCTGCTGGCATACCATTGTTCAAAACCTTGAGGTCGAATACGCCTACAATAGAGTTGCCCTGCTTGATATGGTGATTCAGGAACGAGAGCGGCTTGCCCGGTTCATAACCTTCGAGCCAGAGCGCGGTGCGAGCCAGTTCCACGGCCATTTCGTTCAGGTCCACGCCGTAAATGCAGTTGGTAATCACGTCGCGGAGCGCCTTGCGGTAGGTTTCGGCGGTCGCGCTCTCCCCCGTCTTTTCGAGGCGCTTTTCGCTGAGGACTTCGGCCAAGCGGCGGCTACCGGCAAGCAAAAAGTGCCCAGAACCACTGCCAGCGTCAATCATACGGAAATCAAGGATGGCGCGTTCGTAGTCCGGTTCGCGGTTTTCCTTACGGGCAAGGTCCTCTTCGGCCTTGAGTTTCGCTTCGATGGCGGGTTCAAGAGCCGTCTTGATGAGGCTCTGCACAAGGCTTGCATCGGTATAGTAGCTACCACTGAGCTTACGGGCGTTACCCTTGGTCGAACCGTCTTCGATAATGCCGTCTTCGTCGCCCACGCCCACAAAACTGAACGTCTTGGCCTGTAAATCCACATGCGGCACAAGTTCCAACAGACTCTCGTAAACGGAGCCGAACTCTTCGGTGCCCATGTTGCGGTAATCGGTAAAGGTCTTCACGCCGTCGATATCGTTGTAGCGGAGCTGACGGATGGCCTTCATCAAGTGTTCGTTGTCGAGTTCGCACGCATCCAGTAGCGGGCATTGGTCGGCCTTGAACAGACCGCCAAGCGGCATCAAGTCCAGATTGTCGTTACCTTCCTGGAACGCCTTATAGACCACCTTCACGCCATGCCACAGGTCGGTATAGCGGTCGGTACGGATAGCTTTCCCCGCGCGTTCGGCCAAGCGGTGGACGCTGTAACCAGTCCAATAAAGTCGATGGGCGTTGCGGAACCTGGGTTCAAGTTCCGCGTCGGTGCCGGATTCGCTCGGATGGGCAAAAATAAGGCCGCGTTCCTCGATGGTGCTAAGGAAGAGGAAACGGTAAACTTCGCGGAGTAGCGCCTTGTAGAACACCTGTACGGTATAGGGAGCTCCATCCGGGCGCTTGCCTTCGGCAAGGGAGTTCAGAAGCACATTGTTGCCGGAGCCTTCGGTCTTGATAAATCCTGCGCCAAGGTATAGGAGCGCATTGGTGACGCCGGTACGCAGGCCTTCGCGCACGCGCGTACCCTGCAAGATGCCTTCGGTACGCCATTGTTCCCACACGTTCACGCGGCTTGCCTGCATAAAGCACCAGAACGCCACGAAATCAGGGTAACGGTCTTCCTTGAGGATGGATTCGATATTGAACGAGAGGTAGCTAGGACGAACTAGGCTTTCGGAATCGCGGAGCAAGCGGAGTTCCTTGCCATTGGTGACAATCGCCCATGTACAAGGTTCGCTTGCGTTCAGGAACATCTGGGCTAAGGCATAGCCGCTCTTTTTGCGGCTAGTCACGCCTTC
>JBNMGX010000109.1:0-7120 GCA_050872465.1 Hallerella sp. | reverse complement strand
TATTTAAGCGATGATACTTTGCCATAAAATTTTACCTGCCGAAATTTGCAAAATTTTGCCGTTTTTGAGAAAAATGAAAAAAAAACGTCCGACTTTCCATTTTTTATTAAATTCGCGTTTACTGCAAACGGGTATGTGAAACCTTTACGGTGGCCTTGAACGAAATGTGGATAGATGATAATGTGATTCGACTGTCGAACGCCTCCTCGGATGTGTGGAGTTCCGTTCTTGACGGTCTTCGGCATCGCGGCGACGTGCCCTCGAATGCTGTCGATATGTATTTTGACGGGAACCTGGATTTTGCCGGAGTGAAAAACGGCTGCGCAAGGCTGGTCGCAAAAAACGAGTTGATTCCCTCCTGGATTAGCCGGTTCCGGGAACCTCTCCTGTCCGCCCTCCAGAATGTCCTGCCCGAAGTATCGACTTTTCAAATCGATGTTTCCCCGGAGAGCAAGGCTTCGCAGATCCCCATCATTTCGTCGGATGCACTTGTTTCGGAATATCCCCCGGCGAAGAAGCCTCGGACGAGTCGTGCGGAGAAAATTCGGCTTTCGGAAAATGCGGAAACGTTAGCCTCTTTTTATCCGACATATTCGTTTGAAAACTTTGTCGAGGGCGATTCCAATCGGATGGCTCTGGCTATTTGCCGTTCCATTGCCGAAAAACCGGGCGAATGCTCGATGAATCCCTTTTTCCTGTTCGGCGGTCCCGGTGTCGGGAAGACGCACCTTCTGCAGTCGATTGGACGCTATGCGGTAACTTTCCGCACCGCTTCGAGGGTCGTGTTTCGGACCGCGGAGCGCTTTCTCAAGGACTTTATGCTGACGCAGACGGCGGTCTCTCGCGAGGAAAAGTCGGAAGCTCTTGCAAAATTGCGGCATACATACGAAGATCCCGAACTGCTTCTTGTCGATGATATCCAGGTTCTTGCCGGAAAGGGTCGCGGCGCAACGGAAAAGGCCCTGTTCGATGTGCTCCAGAAACGTTTAGTAGCGAAAAAGCCGACCGTTTTCTGCGCCGATAGGCGACCTTCCGAAATTCCGGGCCTCTATGAAGGGTTTTTGCGGTTTGACAGCAACAGCGTTGCGGTAAATGATCCTGATTGCTTGACGAAAATGGACATCTTGCGGAAAAAAGCGGAAAAGCTCCAGATTCCCGCCGAAGAGCGCGAAAAAATTTTCAACTGGATTGCCTCGCACGAACGGGGAAACGTCCGTGAAATCGAGGGCGTTGTCACGAAGCTTTTCGCCTACCGCGACCTGCTCGGGGTGAATTTAACTTTCGAAGCGTTCCGGGAACTTTGCGAACCCTGCCAAACGGCATCTTCTAGCGAAAAGTCCGAACGTTCCGTTTTGACGATTGCTGCCATCAAGGAGTCCGTGGCGTTCGCCTACAACACCTCGGTGGGATCGCTTCGGGCGAATTCCCGGGTCAAGTCGATTTCCCTTCCGCGGAAAATCGCGATGTACTTTTGCCGGGAATTGACGAAGGAATCGCTGTCGAATATCGGATTCCATTTCGGCAGGGACTATTCCACGGTAATTGCGAACATCAAGTCGGTCGAGCGCGAAATGCGCCAAAATCCGGAATTTGCCGCAGAAGTGGAAAAATTGCGCAGTTCTTTGACTGCTTAACGATTTGGGGGGCGTTTTTTGGCCTCTTTTGTATTCTTTTGTTTACGCAAAAACGATAAATAGTATAGATTTATCCTTGTGAAGAACAATGCTCGCTCAAGATGCGGTTTTACGCTGGTCGAGGTCCTGACGGTCGTCGCGGTAATCGGTATTTTGTCCGCGGTAGGCTACGGCGGAATGTCCGGGGCGATTGCGAACAGCCGCACGAAGGATGCCGCTTACAACATGGCCGCCTATCTCGAAGCGACAGCGAACAAGGCGCGCCAGCTCAACGATACGCTTTGCGTCAAGGGAAAGGCGGGTAAAAAGCTCGTCACGTATCGCTCGAAATGCTCCGACACGGAAAACGCGGCGGCTCTCGACAGCATGGAACTGGTTCTGCGGGTCTCGCTTGTCGATGAAACGGTCGGCGGATTTGAAGGCGTAAACTGGCTCTCTGCCGGGGCGGAATTCGCTCCGAAATTCGGGCTTTCGGCGGCTCCCTACCAGGGATACTTTGTCGCAAAATACGGAAACGACGAGCTTTTTGGGGCGGCGGTCAAGTCCAAGGGAAAAAATTCCATCGCTCCGAAGAAAGGCGACGGCTCTTCGTGGGAAGATCTGTGAGGTTCGCATGGAGAACTCCAAACTTTTAGCGAAAAAAGGCGGGTTCGGCATCATGGAAGTGCTGGTCGCTATCGCCGTGCTCGGATTTCTGTATGTCGCCGTGAACAACCTGCAGTCGGGAAACCGCGAAACGCTCCTTCGCATCCGCGGGCGTGACGGTGCAGTCGAAGTGGCGCAGCAGGTTATCGATTCGCTCGGGCGGACGGGACTTGCCTCGTTAAAGTCGGACACGGTTCGGTTCGATGACATCTCCCGGACATGGAGCGGCCAGCCCGGACTGATTTCGCACGATATGACCGTGAACTATTCCGCAGTGGTTGTCGTTTCGCCGGACTCGATCTTTACCGCATCGGATTCCTCGGAATACGACAAGGTTTCGCATGTCTTTGCCAAGCGCATCGACGTGACGGTCTCGTGGCCGTTTAAAAGTTCCACGCAATCCATCAGCATTTCGAGGATCATCCGATGAAGAAGAGCGGCTTTACCCTGATGGAACTGGTCGTCTATATGGCGATGATCGGAATCGTCGTGCTGGTCGCTGGCGAGGCCTTTTCGAACAGTACCCGTTTTCGCGTGCGCACGCAGAACATGCTGAAGGCGACGGAAGAAGCGGAAAACGTGGCGGCGCTTTTCAAGGACGACGTTTCCCAGATGGGCGCGAAAAGTTCCAAGGAGGCGGGAAACGCCGACGGCGGCGAATCCTACGGCGACAAGTTCAGCGATGTGAACGTTCATGTCTATATGGATCCGGACAACCGGGACTCTTCGTCATTTTTTGTCGGACAAAAAAACGGTTTTGACAGTTTGGCGTTGCGGCGGATTCGCTACGATGCGGACGGCCATTACGAAGCGGTCGAGGAAATCAGCTGGTTTGTCGAAGGTGAAAAGTTGAAGCGCTCCTGCAGGCTGCTCGCTAAGAAGTCGGGCTTTTCGCTTGCGGACGACGATCCGTGCGCGGATGTAGGAAGCTCGCCCGAAGCGGTGGAAATGGCCCAGGCGGCGGTGGAGACTTTCCGGGTGCAGCCGGCGAAGCCTTCTGTGGAGAATCTCGAAAGCGATGAACAGATTTTTCCAAATAATAACGCTAACGGGTTCCGCCTGATTCCGCGAAACGGCGAATCTTCGGGTTTTAGCCAGATTCAGAGAATCGAAAACGGCGAAGGTTCTCAAAACGAAGGCGGCTCGAAACAAGTCCTTTCGGGCTTTACGTCCAATTACGATCCGGCTACCGGAAGCGCCAAGTCGAATGTGCTTGCAAATCAGGTCTTTGCGATTCGGGATGAAAGCGCGGCCCAGGTGAGCGACCCGTGGCGAAGCAACTGCAATAGTTATGGAAAAGAGTTCTTCCTGTTCGAACCGCACGAGGAATATGAAATTTCCTTTACGATTCCCGCTCCGTCGAATGCGGATGACAAGAGCCTGATGTTCGTGCCGGGAAAGGACCATTTTTCGGTGGGATTTCGGAATGCGGCAGACGGAAACATCCCGAAGAAAAACGGGGTAGCTCTGACGCACGATTTTCTCTTCTATCCGCCGCTCGCAACGGACGCTCCGGACGGAAAGCATGCGATGCGCTTTACCGTGTCCGAGCCCGTGGAAAATGTCTGCCTCGCATTTACGTTTGTCTGTTATTCGCCTCTTGCTTCTGAAGGGACGCTCACGATTGAAAATCTGAAGGTGAAAAGAATCGCAAGTGCAAATTATACGTTTGACAATTGGGATTGGAATCATGCGGATAAAAAGCCCCTCAAGCAAAAGATCAAGGCCTTTCGGCTGGATCTCGTCTTGAAGCAGAGAGGCGAAACCGGAAACGCCCTGTTGGTCGTGCCTACGCCTGGCAACGGTCCGACGGATTGACGGAGGTGTTTATGAATGTGAGTTTTAAAAGCAGAAATGCCAAGTCCGGCGTCTCCCTGATAGTCGTGATGCTCTTTATGCTGGTAGCGACGATCGCTGCGACGGCGACATATAAGTGGATCACTTCCCAGAGCAGGGCTTCGAGTTCGCGGATGCTCGAACGCGAGGCGTACCAGAGTTCGCTTGCGGGAATCGAAAATGCGCGGGCCTGGATTGCATGGCATGCAAACGATGCCGGGGCGCTGATCAAGCAATATCTTGACGGAGGCAAGAAGCCCGTGCGGATGGATCGCCAACTGCGTTCGCTACAGCGCGAAGGGCAGAGCTATAGCGTCTGGCTTACCGGCGTGAATACCGAAAATTCAACATATCGATTCAAGATCCTGTCGAAAGGGGAATCCCGGAATGGCGCAGCCTCCCACAGCGAAGTCGCCATCTTGAATGTGGATGGGCTATACCAGGTGAGGGTGCCGGCGGAAAAGAAGGCGTCGAAGGTGGATTTCGACTATGCATATTTTGGGGGAAGTACTCATAACCATGGGGATATGAATCCGTCGTCAATGTTAATTAATGGCGATTGGAGCGGAAACCCGAATACTGTAACAAAAAATTTTGTCGTGACGGGAAATGCAACGTTAAGCGGTAGTGGTGTAAATGTAGGGAAACTGGCGTGCGTAGGAGGGAAGCTTGAAATAGGTAATGAAGGGCTTAGTGCTGGCGATTTGTTTGTGGGGGGGAATTCCGTAAATTCAAGAATGAATTTAACTGGAAATGCATATTTTGATGGCAATATTGAGCAAGGCGCAACAGGACCTATCAACATCCAAGGAAGTGTGACTTTAAATGGAAAAATGGCAACGAACCAGGGCGGAGGTAGTTATTGGGTTAAAATTGGGAAAAACTTATGTGTTGCGGAAAATGGACAGGTTGATTCCAAAGGAACAAATGCGGATTTTACAGTAGATGGAAATGTATGGATGCCTGGAAATTTGAATTTGTGGTTTAGCGGTTGGAATTATGATAATTATGATTCTTATAATAAAATTCTATTAGGCGGAAAATCCGCTTCTCAAGTATATATCAAGACAGCTTACGATTGGAGTAATTACAATAGCCATCGAAATCAGAAGACATTTCCTGAAACGAAAAACGCATCGAGAATGTGTACGCAACCAAAGAGTGGTTGGCCTCAATGTACAAAGTGGCAAGGTTGGGGTTGGGGAGCAAGGTGTGTAGAATGGAGTCAGACAACGGAATGTGATCATTGGGATCATTGGGAAGGTTGGAATTATTCGCCGTATCCTGAAAGAGCGAAAAAAGATAATATGTATTATCTGTATGATGTAGAAAATGGCGTTCAAGATGTTGAATTTAAGGAATATAATAACACTTACTGGGGAAGAAATCTGGCGGCTTATTATGTTGGCGGGTTGCTGTTTTATGATTTATGGAGTATCTGGAATGAATATCATTATTATCGAAATGGTAGTACCCAATATCCTACGGGTTCCCCTTATTGCAAAAAGCAAGGAAATTATTCCAATGGGGCGACGACCATAGATGCTCATCGTCCTGTTTGTGGAGTAAATCCTTGGTTCAAGTCCAATGGAACGGTGAGTCGCAATTTGCCGTCTCAAGTACCTTTTGAATGTGCGGAACAGGTCAAAACCGATTGTGATGCGATTTGGAAAAAGGAAGCTGGGTGTGATGGCTCTAACTATAAAGTCGAGGATATGCTTGTTACTGCGTATTCCAAGTTTGAAAATTATGCCGATAAGGATTGCGCAAAAGATATCACGCAATGGAGTAATGATTTGAGCAAAAAGTTGAATGTCTGCTATGATGAAATTACGAAGGATTCTGATAAGAAAAGAGCGGAAGAAAATCTGTACAATGGCTATTTGGTGGTTAAAGTGCGCTCCGAACAACTTCAAAATCCTTCAGAGGCTTTAAAGGGAAAATTTATCATTATTGTGACAAATGAAATCGGGCAACAGAATTTACCGCCGACGACTTCTGATTCGTATGTCCTGTTGTATTTGAAGGAAGGAGGGCCGAATGCATCGATTCAGCCACAAGGATCAGGTCCTTTTAATTATTTCATTTATACGGAGAAAGATGTTGGACAGATATTGTTCAATCATTCAAAATTAAGCGGAACCATTTATGCCGCCGCAAGCTCGTGTTCTAAAGTGAAGGACATGACGATAAAGGAAATTGAATATAATAAATCCTTGCTCGAAGATCTTGCGGAAAACGGCATTATCTGCAACAACGACGGCTCGCCTTGCGGAGGTTCCGGCGGCAGTAGCACAGGCGGTTCTTCGGGAAGCATCAATTATGGAGGACTTGATCCGCATTATATTTCGATGGCACCGCAGCTAGGAGTCTCGCTCGAATCGCAGTACGAAAGCCGGGAAGCCGCCCCCGAAAATGCGGATGAAACGAAGATCGACAGCGCCTATATCGTTCTTCCTCGGATTATTTATTTGCCAGCGAATCCCAAAGGCTCGCTCCGGGACTATTACAACGTGCTCGCGTTGAACGGTTCGAAACTGAAAAAGGAAAACGTGAGCGTGAATTCGTGCGCAAGCTCCGAGGCGTCTTTGAGCGTAAATGGTTCGCTTTACAGTGGGACAGCCTTGCAGAAAGGCGTCTATGAATGCAAGACCAGTGCTTCGGGCTACGACGAAAATGTTCCGTTCTGGGTCGTCATCGGCTCGGAAGAAACCGAAGTCCCCGCGGTCTATTTCGAAAAGGAATCCCAGGGAATCAACGCGACGGGTTCCGCAGAAATTAATTTGATAGTCGATGCGAGCGAAGAAATCAAAGTCGAATTTTCCAAGAGCGATGATCCCGAGGGAGGGTGGAAAGTAGTGCCCGCATCGGGAGTTTCCTGTACGGACAATAGATGCGAAATCACGGTGCGCGGAACAAGCGGGACGACGATTCCGTTATACAACATTACGACGACCGGTGCGACGAGTGGAACATTTTCGGTGCAGCTGAAGGAAAGCAATGGC
>JBNMGX010000108.1:0-7144 GCA_050872465.1 Hallerella sp. | reverse complement strand
CCGGATAGAAAGCCTCGACACACCCCCCGAGCGACTAATCCTCGACAAGACAGCCTTCACCGCCTCTATCCGGGAAACATTCAACGGCAAGCAGCCCGCCATCCTGCTTTCAAACAACCAGCTTTACAGCCTGCACAACGAAAAATTCGTTTCGGTCCCCATGTTCCTATCCGAGGACGCCAAGATTCTAGCCGTCACACCGGGCGGCATCTGGTTCTCGAACGAAAATACGCAAACGCTCCATTTCCAGCCCAAGGATTCCAGGCAGCCAGTCCATTCCTACCGTTTTGATTCCGCCGTCTCAAGCGTTTTCCCCCTGCCGGGAATCGGAGCCTTTGTCATCACCGAAAAAACGCTCGCATTCGCTGTAAACGAAGGGATTCGCTTCTCCATCGAAAACCGTTACCGCGGCTGTTCACCCGTCGGATTCTACCAGCCGCAAAACGCATTTGTCGTCAGCTGCCCGGACAATGCGCTTCACCTGTTCGATGCGGAAACCGGAACGGAAACGCAGACGCTATCCCTGATCGACCCCATCCAGAAAACGCTCCTATCCGACAACGGGATTTTCGTATCGTCAGCCAATACGCTCTGGTATTTTCGCCCGCAGTCAAGCAGCGCCTATCTCTGGAAAAATTCAGGAAACCCGATAGAAGACGCCGTATTTTTTGAAGGCAGGCTCGCCGTTCTCGAAAGCGACGGCAAATTAAAACTTCTCGACCCTGAATCGGGAACCGAACTTGCCCAGTCCTCTATCGACGGGGAAAAGCTCTTCCCGATAGCCCGCGGGACGCTCGGAATCTTTTCCAAGGAAGGCGCTCTTTCCGTCGCCGATACCGCCCTAAGGCATCTCTGGCACTATCATTTCGGAAAACCTCTCGCCGCAGAACCAATCCAAAGCCAAGGGCTTCTGTTTCTTCCCTTCGAAAAGGGCGAACTTTGGACTCTCAACGCTCTCCACTATGGCGGGCGTCCCATCCTCTCCCAGCGCTTTGCGGAAAAAGCGTCCAAGGCAAAGGATGCGGGCAATTGGCAAGAAATGGAAGCCCTCATCGATTCCTCTCAAAAGCTCGAACCGGGAAATCCGACCGCAAGTTATCTGTATGCGGTGAATCTCGAACGCATCGGGGAGAGCGAAAACAGACGCGCCGAAGCCTGGTCAAGCGCAGTCCGCTATTCGTTCGGGGACAAACGGGCAAGTGCATCGATCCTCTCCCACTACGCAAAGATCATCGGAGCATCCTACGTCCATTTCCTTCCCCTGTCTCCACGGACGCTCTACCCGAGCCTGTTCAGCGCCGGACATACGCTGTTTACCATCGACCCTGCCGCCCAGAAACTCCTCGCCCTAGACCCGTCTTCGGGAAATGTCCGCTGGAGCAAAAGTTTGGGGCTGCTCGAAACCAGTCCCGTCCTATCAAACGATAACACAAGGCTCGCCATCGCAAACGGATTTCGCCTGCAAATCCACGACCTATCCCCGGGCGGAAAAACGCACAACAGCGAACTGCCGGGAAAACCTTTCCAGATAAAATTCCATGAAAACGTCATCTACGTTTCCACGTGGAACGGCTATCTCATCAAGCTGCTAGCCCCGAATTACGGCATCGCCTGGGCAAGAAAGCTTTTTGCGCTCCCTTTCCTATTCGATATATCCAAGGGAAACATCGCCGTTTCGAGCCTCGAAGGGACGCTCGGATTCGTCAGCGAAGCGACCGGGCAGAATGCAAAGCCCATGATCGAATCCAGGGCGAACATTTCCGTAATGGACCTCACCGATTCGACGATCGCCGTCGCAACCGACCAGAACGAAATCCGAATCTACACACAGGAATCCGAGAAACCGAAGCAGGTTTTTCCGACAGGTTCCGCAGTCCTCTCGCTCAAATGGGTTCCGATCGGAAATACCAAGTATCTCCTCGCCGGTCTTGCCGACCAGAAAATCAGCCTATACGGTCCAACCACCCGAGACGCGCTCTGGACATTTGCCGGGAAAAATTCTGTCTATGCGACCCCAGTCGTAAACGGAAACCACCTCTACATCGATCAACAGTCCTACATCGCACAGATTTCCCTTTCCAAGGGAACGATCGAAAGGCGTTTTTCCACACCCGGCGGCGCAGGAACCCCCTTCATCCTTGACAACACGCTGTTCTGTACATCGCCAAAACGGCTGCTGTACGCCTTTCCGCTTACGAAATTCCTTCAATAACTTTTTTTTTACAAACAAAAATATTTTTTCAGCCAATGTTTCTATAAATTTATAGAAAGATGCGTAAAGATTCTAAATGTAAATAACCAAAAAGGGTGGATAGCTGTTTGCGTCAAAGACTTGTACAACATCATCGGCTTCTGGACATCGCGCTGTCCGGCTTCTTTCTCCTGGCGCTTGCCGGCTGCAACGACAAGGATGATTCCGTCTCGATGGGAAATTTCCTCTATCCGCGTGCCGAAACCCTTTACGTCGGCGGGTTTGACTGGGCGCCTCCCGGAACGACGTTTAACCCGTTAGACGCCGACCCGAACTTTCCCATCGACGGCAATATGCGCCTCATGTACGAAACGCTCTTCGCCTACAACATCCTCGATGGAAAGACGGAGCCGATGCTTGCGAGTTCCTATAAGCAGACGGATTCTTCCCTCATCGTAGAACTGGATTCCCGGGCGCATTGGAACACGGGAGACAAGGTAACCGCCGACGATGTTCTCTACACGTTCTACCTCGATTCGCTTTTCCCGACACCGCGGCACGCCGGTTGGCAATACATTGAACGCATTTCCGCCGACGGCAACCGTCTCGAATTCGTGATGAACAAGGCGAACCGCAACCCGCTGGTTCTTCTCAACCTTCTATCCGAAACTTCGATCCTTCCCAAAAAAGTTTTCCAGCCGCTGGTCGAAGCTTCCAAGAAAAACGGGCGCTACAACTACGCCAACGTTCTAGCTTTCAAGAACGATACATCACCGGTCGTCTCCGGGCCTTACAACCTCGAAGCCTACTACCCGGATAAAATTGTCCTCAAGCGGGTCGAAAATTACTGGGGAAACGCCAAGCACGACGGAAAGAAGCCTGCGCCGCTTTACGTCATCCATTCCCTCTACACGAGCAACAACCTTTTCAACAATGCGATGACCAAGGGGGAACTCGACGTTTCTTCCATCTTCATGCCCCGAATCTGGGAAAAGAAGCGGGACGACATCCGCGCCTGGAGCCTTAAGGAACCTTACCATTACCCGGGTTCCATCCCGACGCTTTTCATCGCGACGACCACGACGCCGTTTACCGATGTCGCTTTCCGCCGCGCACTCGCCCATGCGATAAACTTTGAAAAGATCAAGGCAGTCGCCATATCCAATTACACGGCATCCGTCGAACCGGGATTCATCCTTCCCTTTGGGCAGGAAGCCCGCTACTTCAACGAAGAAGACGCCAAGGCATACGGCTATTCCTACGACATCGACCGCGCAAAAAAAATTCTCGAAGATGCGGGTTATTCCTGGGACACGCAAGGACAGCTTCTGAACAAGGACGGTCGCCCCGTCCGGCCTTTGAGTCTCGAATGTCCGCAAGGATGGACCGACTGGGAAGACGTCATCAAGGTCGTCGCCGAATCCTTCAAGCAAATTGGAATATCCACCAACCAGCGATTTGTCGATTACGGAGAATGGGAAAAGGATTTGCGCTATGGAAAGTTCGACCTGGCGATGAAAACGCAGACGGCCGACCTTTCCGCAGCGACTCCCTGGACGCGCTTTGACCAGGTGATGAACAGCAAGAGCGCAAAGCCCGTCGGAGAAGAGGCTTTCTCGAACCAGGGACGATTCAGCGACCCGCAGACAGACAGCCTGCTCGAACTGATACCTTCCCTGACCGATTCCTCGGAACTTCAAAAAGCCTATCGATCTCTCAACCGAATATTCATGGAAAAGATTCCCGTACTCCCGCTAATGTACCGGCCAACCCAATACTACCAGTTTTCGACAAAGCATTGGACGAACTTTCCCACCGAGGAAAATCCCTACGCCCCGCCTCAGAATCTGATTATCGGAGCGGGCATCAAGGCCCTCTGGGAAATCAAGCCGGTCAAAGCTCCATAATGTCTAGAAAAAGTCCGTTCCAAAGCGGGCTTTTTTATTTAGATTGTATCCACTGAAATGGAGATTTCGTTATGAAAAGAGCACGTTTCATCTTGCCGAATGCATTCACCAGCATGAATTTTTTGCTCGGCGTATTTTCCGTCTGCTGGTCAGCCGGCATGTTTAACGGCTATTCTACCCTGGATCCATTCCGCATGGCCGCTTACTTTGTCATCCTTTCGGTCCTTTGCGATAAGCTCGACGGATTTGCGGCTCGCCTTGTAAATGCGAGTTCCGAATTTGGTGCCCAGTTCGACAGTCTCGGCGATTTGGTGGGTTTTGGGCTTGCACCGGCATTCTGCCTTTTTTTCAGCTACAAGGCAAACGTTCCCGATTGGCTCGGCCAGAACCTCGCCCTCGTCATCGTCGCCTTCGCCATCTACGTTCTTTGCGCTGCGATGCGCCTTGCCAAATACAACGCGATGGACAGCGACGCCTATAAACACTATTTTTCGGGACTTCCCAGTACATTTGCCGGAGCCATCAACGTCATCCTGCTCACCTATGCGACGCAGCATGAAATCTTTACCGCCGGCAATACAAACCTGCTCTTCGTCCCGGTTATCGTCATGCTGCTCACCGGCCTGATGATGGTCAGCCCCTGCTTTCTCCCGAAGCTCCAGCCGCGGCAAAACAAAATCATCAACAGCATCCAGATTGTGCTTGTGCTCATCGTATATCTCTGCGGATTCCTCTTCATCTCGCCGAAATTTTCCTTTATCCCGGGCTTTTTGCTGATTCTCTGCGCGCTCTATATCGTCGGAGGATTCGCGATGGGATTTGCCAACCGCAGCCAGATTCTCGCCGAAGCGGCAAGCGCCAAGGAAACCGAGAACTAGTCAAAATCCCGCAAAAAACGCGCAAGCGGCTCCGCATACCGGATAGCCAGAATTTCGGGAGCTTCACGCGGAAGCTCGACCGTCACGCATTCCATGTTTCGCTCGGCGGCAAAGGTTCCAAAGCTTCCCGGAGTCGCATAGCCGGCGCCGCATTTCCAGGAAAGTCCAAAGACTTGTTCCAAATCGACGCAAAGCTTTGACCGTTCATCGGAATCGATCCAGCCTAGGGGAGAGTGCAGCGCCACCGCTTTCCGCGCCCCCAATCCTTGAATCAGCTCGATCAGCGCACGAACTTCCGGTTCACTCGCCGGGGATTTTCCCGTAGAAAGCTCCGTTACCCGAGGAGCTTCCAAAACTGGACGGGAAAACGTTTTTCCGGGCTTCCAGTCCGCCGTTGGAAAATTCCTGTTCAAATCGACTCCGTGCGCATTCCCTCGCGTTCCCCGCAAGATTCCGTCCGGATTTAACGCCAAGACGCAAGCGACATGCAAGGGGGCATCCCGAAGCATTCGCAAGGCGCGGGAAAGCAGGAATGTCGTTTCGGGTTCTTCGCCATGTATCGCGGCAAAAACCAAGAGGTGCGTTTCTTTTCGAGAAGGCACGTAGCAGAGCGGAACTCCATCTGCGGAACGTCCGAATTCTTTCCGTTCAAACGGAAAAATTCCTTGGTCAGCGGCATCCCGAAATTCCGAAGCGCTCACCGGGATTTCCTCCAAAAATAAGGGAAAACATAGTCGCGCATTAGATCGTCAAAATGTTCCAACACGACATCTTTCAATTCCATATCGGAGCGTTCGTAAATGTTCCGAAGTGTTTCGGGATCAAAGAGAGCTTCCTGTTCGGCAGCCGACACCCGGTGGGAAATATGCCAGCGTTCCGGTCGGATTTTTCCGCGCCCCGGCACAAAGACCCTCTCAAAGCCAAAGGATTTTCCCGCCAAAATCTGTTCCGAAAGCCAGCGGTGAAAAGGAGCGAACATTCCGGAGCATTCTTCTTCGGTCAGTTCGACTTCATAGCCTTTCGGCACGCTGTTCCCATCGACCACGTCGAGTTCCGTTCCAAAGTGATGCCGAGACGCTCCAGGAAGCGCCGACCAGAGAAGAATGGCACGCATCCGCTCCGAATCGTCTTCCGGAATTTTTTGAAACGGGATTCCGTCTGCATCTAGCAATTTCAATTTGCCGGTCGCTTTGCGGTTCCAGATGGAAAGCTGCCTATCAAAGGATCGGAAAGCGCTTTCCACGCGGATATCGAAGCCTGCTTTTTTGGCGCTTTCGGAAAGTTTCAAAAAAGGCTCCAACACGGAATTTTGTACAAAGTAATCCGTGCCGGGAATTCGGACAAGATTTTCCTTTTCAAGCCCATAAGGGGATAGGGATTTCATTCTGGAATCGTTCCTCCCATTTTTAGGATTAGCGAGCGTAACGCCGCATTTTTCGATGAACGCGACAGAGGCTTCGATTTTTTTAATACAAATTCACTGCGAGAAAACAGGTGCGTACAGGCAATCGCCAAGGCATCCGTCGCATCGAGCTTTACATTTTCCTTTTCGATTTCAAGCCGAGCCGTTACCATGTAGGCGACTTTTTCTTTCGAAGCGGCGCCGTCTCCCGTAACCGCTTGCTTGACCGAACGCGGACTGTATTCAAAAAATTCCATGCCGCGGCGATGGCACATCACGAGAATCGCTCCGCGGACATGCCCCAAAATCATTGCACTGTGGACATTCTTCGCAAAGAAAGCGCTTTCCATGCTAAACACGGTCGGCTTGTAAAAATCCACCAGATTTTCCAAATCGCAGACAATCTTCACCAGGCGATCTTCAAAGGCATCTTTTCTTGAAGCGGAAACCGTTCCGTATTCGAGAACGCGAATCGAACCTTTTTCATCCTTTTCTAAAAAAGCGTAGCCCGTCGTATAGGAGCCCGGATCTATCCCGAGAATAATCATGGCATAGAATTTAAAAAGAATTGGGATTTTGGAATGAGCGTGTTGTCTGAACTTAGAACGGAGAGTTTAGTTAAGAGTTGAGAGGGAACAGTGATAAAACGGGAAGCGGTAAGCGGGATTAGTTATTAGTGGTCAGTGGTTAGTTGATAGTGGACAGAAGTCAGGAAACAGGAATCAGTTGATTGGAGGGACGTGGGACACGGGAAGTGGGATACGGT
>JBNMGX010000107.1:0-7151 GCA_050872465.1 Hallerella sp. | reverse complement strand
TCCTCCTCGGCGACGTAGTTTTCGAACCGCGTGTACTGCGGGACCCATGTCAGGTCGATATCCGCCGTCGAACCGTTACGGTGCTTCGCTACCAAGAGCTGCGCCTTGTTTTTGTCCGCCTCGTCGTGGCTGCGGTAGAACGGACGTTCGATGAACCACACCATGTCCGCATCCTGTTCGATGGAACCGGATTCGCGAAGGTCCGAGAGCTGCGGGCGAGTCTTTCCTCCGCGGGCCGAATCAGCGCGATCCTCCGTCTTACGCGAAAGCTGGGCGAGAGCGATGACCGGAATTTTCAAGTCCTTCGCCAAAATTTTCAGGCCTCGGGAAATAGCACCGACAGCGACTGCGCGGTTCTCTTCGCGACCAGTCTTCATCAGCTGGAGATAATCGACGATTACAAGATCGAGTCCCGCTTTCCGCTTGAGGCTCCGGCACTTCGAAAGGAGTTCCATAATGCCTAAGTCCAGATTGTCATCGACGTAGAGCGTATTCGTCTGCATGATGCGGCTAGCGACGCCCGGGAGCTTCGAGTATTCATCCCGATTCAGTCGGTTCGCTCGAAACCTGGAAAGCTCAATTCCCGCCATCGAACACAGAATACGCTGCATCAGCTGTTCCGCCCCCATTTCCAGGCTGAAAAACGCGACATGCTTCCCGTAGTTGAAGCTCGAATTCGCCGCAAGGGTCAGCGCAAACGCCGACTTTCCCATGCCCGGACGCCCCGCGAGAATGATCAAATCCGAAGGTTGCAAGCCGTTCGTCAAGCGGTCCAAATCCGTGAATCCCGTCGGGCATCCCGAAAGGCCGTCCTTCCGGTTTTCAAGAGCTTTTAGGACTTCTTCAACGACGGCACTTGCCGGGCGAAGCGAATTTTTCACCTGCTTTTCGGCCAGCGCCATGATGTCGCCTTCTACCTTTGAAATCACCTCGTCCGGTTCGGAAGAAGGATCTTCCGCTTCGCGGATGGCGTTCGTCGCCGAGGCAATCAGTTTGCGCATCGTCGATTTTTTTCGAATCAGCTCGGCAAGAACCTTCGCCTGTGCAGCGCTACCCACGGACTCGACAAGTCGGAGAAGATAGTCCCTACCGCCCACAGCTTCCAGCCGATTCTCCTTTTCGAGCGTGGCGGAAAGCGTGACAACGCCTATCGGGATGTTCAGCTGCGATTGCTTTTGCAAAGCCTCCCAGATGATGCGGTGGCGTTCCTGGTAGAAATCCTCGGGATCGAGAAGCGAAATAACCTCCGAAAGAGCATCCGTATCCTGCATCACACCGCCGAGGAAGGCTATCTCGGCATCGACCGCCTGCGGGGTTGACCTTCCCGCGTTTTCATAATTTTCCTGTCCGATGGGCATCTAAAAACTCCTCTCTAGAATTTAGCCAAAAAAGCCGCTCTTCGGAATATGCGTTTTCCAGGTGATGAGCTTCAGATGCTTGTCGTTCAGCATTTCTTCGGGATCGATGTGAGCCGTCGCCGGAACCTTTGCAAATTCAAGCGGAGTTCCCCCAAAATCAAGCACCTTGGCATTTTGCGAAAGCGCCTGCTTTAAAAGCTTGTCCCCGAAAAATACGAGCGTCTGCGGACAAACCAGCGAGACTTCCTTTTCAAGCATCTTCTTGAAGAGAATCGCGACCTGGGGAAGGACCGTACGGTTCACCGGTTTCTTGCAGAAATAAGTGATGCCGATTTGGTCCGCGGAAATCTTGAGGCTTTCGAACATCCGCACGACCATCTGTCCGACATCGGAATTCAAGTAGCCGCTTTGGTATTTTTCAAGCGGTGCATAGACGACGAGAAGCAACCTTGGATTTTGCAGATTTCCTTCGCCCTTTGCAAAACTCGACTTGGCGTAGATTTTTTCGGATGCGACGCAACCGTAAAAGCTTTCGAGGCTTTCCGCCGATTCAAACGCCGAAGGAACTGCGGACCGCGCCGATTCGGGAATGACGATTTTCTCGCTCGGAACAAATGCGCGCGTGCCTGTCGAAGCCGAAGGAACGCTCGGCGCCGAAAAATTTTTTGGGGAGGCGAATTGCGGAACGGTCTGCCGTGAAACCGCCGGCTGGACAGGAGATGTCGCTTGGCGCAAGGGCTTATATGTCCACGGCTCATCCAAGATTACTTTGTCCGTACCGATATCGATTTGCTCCGCCAGATACCTGGCAAGTTCCGTAAAGTCAGGCATCGGGAACCTCCCACCGGCGATTCACCCGTTCGACGACATCCTTGGCAAGTTCCGTTTTTGAATGCAACTCCAATTCGGGAACCGGTTTTCCTTTTTCGAGAATCGCAAAAGGTACAGCGTCCTTTCCAAAACCACCATCCGAAAAAACCGGCGTATTCAGGACGAGAAAATCCGCACCGCTCTTTTCAAGCTTTTCCTGTCCATGCCGTTTCACATCGTCCGTTTCCAGCGCAAATCCGACGATTATCTGTCCCGCTTTCCGATTCTTGACCGTGTCACGCAAGATGTTCGGATTCGGTTCAAGCTCTAAAGTTAACTGGCTTCGGCTATCCTTGATTTTCGTTTCGCTTGCCTTCTTCGGGCGATAATCCGCAACCGCTGCGCAGTGCACAATCACGTCAAATGACGACTGCCGAGAAAGAACGACATCATACATTTGCCGGGCGCTTTTCACGGAGACGTCCTCGACCCCGAAAGGCACGCCTACATCCATCGGACCATGGACAAGCGCAACCTCATATCCCGCATCCAAGAATGTTTCGGCAAGAGCCACGGCGGTCTTTCCGCTTGAACGGTTCGATATGTAGCGGACCGGATCGATAGCCTCTTCCGTACGACCCGCGGTAATCAGGACGGAACGGTTCAAACATTTTTCCGGTGCTTCGCAGCGGCATTTCAACACTTTGACAATTTCCGTCGGTTCCATAAAGCGGCCCGGACCTTTTTCCCCGCAAGCCAGTTCCCCGTCCGAAGGCGCTACGACTTGCGTATCGGAAAATCCCCGAAGAATTTCCAGATTCCGCTGCACGGCAAACGAGCGGTACATCGCAGAATTCATCGCCGGGAAAATCCATTTTTCGCAGGTGCTCGACATGAAGCAGAGCGAAACGGGATCGTCCGCAAGGCCTCCGGCAAACTTTCCGATTGCATCGGCAGAAGCCGGAGCGACGATGTAGAGATCCGCCCAGCGAGGAAAATCAATATGCTGAAAAGGTCGCGCTTCCTGCGCGCCGTCCTGGAGATAGACCGGGCATTTGGAAAGCGAGGCAAATGTAAGCGGAGCGACAAACCTTGTCGCGGCAGGAGACATCGCGACACGGACTTCCGCACCTTCCTTTTGGAGCAAACGCAAAAGTTCGCAAGCCTTGTAAGCGGCAATGCTTCCCGTCACCCCGAGAAGAATCTTTTTTCCCGACAGAATCATTTCGCCCCGTCCTTTGCGCGCAACTTTCGGATATAGGAAACAGCGCCGAGACCTGCTTTTGCCCCGTCACCGACAGCCACAGCGACCTGCAAGACTCCTCCCAGACAATCCCCGGCGGCAAAGAGTCCGGGAACGGTCGTCATTTTGTTTTCATCGACGATTAACTTGTTCGACTCCAACGCGGCTCCCGCCTTTCGGGCAAGATCCGCTGCGCTCGCCGAACCTATCGCGACAAAGATTCCATCGACCGGAATTTCCCTGCCGCTTTCAAAACGCAGCCGTTCGACATGTCCATAGCCTTCGACAGCCACGACCTTTTCCCTTTCCACGGCAAATTCCGACGGGATTTCCACGGCGGCTTCTGCGCCAAGCGTGCAAATGGAAACCTTTGCCGCAAGCGGTAAAAGCTCTTCCGCTTCGGAAAGCGCATAGGCTCCATTTCCCAGAACGGCGACATTTTTCTTGCGGTAAAAGAATCCGTCGCAGACCGCACAGTAGCTCACGCCTTTTCCTTCAAAGGCTTCGATTCCCGGGATAGAAACTTTCGAGCGCAAGGCTCCGGCAGCGACGACCACCGATTTCGCCGTAAAATTTTCGACAGCGTCTTCGTTTGTACGAACACGGACATGGAATTTTTCGCTGAACATTAGGTCGAGAACTTCCCCGGAAAGAAATTCCGCCCCAAGATTTTTCGCCTGTTCCTCACCGCGCCTTTCGAGTTCCGCACCGGAGACCGGTTCCGAAAAGCCGTAATAATTGGCGATAAGATGCGCCTTTCCCAGCGCACCTTCGTCTTTTGCTACGACCAATACCGAAAGATTCGCCCGGAGAGCGTAAAGTGCCGCCGATATTCCCGCCGGGCCTTTTCCGACAACGATTACATCAAATTCATTCCGCATCGCGAACCTCATCCCTTTCAAGCGGTAACGGTGTTTCCGTTTTCATCGCCGCGTCCAGTTTTCGAGACTTCTCGCCAGAATACCACCAATAGACAGGAATGCTTTCGTCTTCGCGACCGAATTTCGTATAGACGTTTTTAGGTGTTCCAAAACGATTCCAGTAAAGTATCCGGTGAAAATCGCACTGCCACATCAAAACGTAGGGGACGATTTCCGAAAGGCGCTTGTCCAGCGCACGCAAGATTTCGTTCCGCTTCGCCATGTCGAATTCCGTTTTCTGCAGCTTGACAAGGCTATCGACTACAGGGTCCGCAACACCTGCGACATTGTTCGTTCCGATGTCGTTTGCCGTTTCGCTCGCCCACGAAGCTTCCGGGTCGGAAAGGCGCGAGCTTCCCCATGCGATCCAATACATGTCGAAGTCCGCATTGTCCAGGCGTTTTCTGAGTGTGCTTTGGGACATCTGCTCGATGGAAACCCGGATTCCCGCCTTCTGGAGCGTTTCCTGGTAGAATGTCAAATGGCGCAAATCCTCGCTCGCCGTGATGAAGGAAATTTCAAACGGCTGGCCATCCTTTTCAAGCATCCCCTTGCTTCCGGGGACATATCCCGCTTCCGAAAGAAGCTTTCGCGCACGGTCCATGTCAAACGGGTAATTCTCCGCCGACGGATTCGAATGATCCTTCCAAAGATCCGGATAATAGCTGTTCAATAAAAAATACTGGTCATACATATACTTTTCGTTCATCAGCTTACGGTCCATCAGATAGGAAAGCGCCTTGCGAACCCGGACGTCCTGAAACTTTTCGCGGCGAAGGTTTATCGCCATTCCCTGAAAACCGATCGGTTCGCGGTTGTAGATGCGCTGCTTTACCGCCCAACCTTTCTGCACGGCGGGAAAATCCGTCTGCTTCATCCAGATGGAAGACGTGTAAACCGCATAGGCGTCCAAATCCCCTTTCTTGAAGGCTTCGAGCGCTTTCGTCCGGTCCTCCATGAAGCGGTAGCGGATTTTTTCGAAATTGTATTTTCCTCGGTTCCAGTTCTTGTGGAAACCCCACCAGTCCGCATTCCGGGAAAGTTCCACGTAGCGGTCCTCCCGAAAATCCGAAATCCGGTAAGGGCCTTCGACAACCGGAAAATGGTAACGAATCTGGTTGAAATCCTTGCCGTTCCACACATGCTTCGGGAAAGCGACCAGACCGGCGGCTTCCCAGAAATTCGCCCAGTGGACCGTTTTCGCCGAAACGGAAATCGTCAGGGAATCGAGAATTTTTGGACGCTCGAACCGGGAAAGCCCAACTTTAAAAATCGGGGTCAGATTTTTCGGATCCATGATGACATCGTAATAGAACTGGACATCTTCGGCGGTAATGCGCTTGCCGTCGCTCCACTTCGCCCGCGGGTCGATATGGAACGTAAACGTCAGGCTGTCCGCGGAAATTTCCCACCGATCCGCCAAGATTCCAATCGGCCTGTCTTCCGTCGAATGGAGGGAAACCAGCGGTTCGAACATCAGGCTCATCAGCCCCGCGCTAAAGCTGTTGTAATCCTCCCACATGTTAAACGACTTCGGCATCGAGGAACCCCATAGCCGAATGGTTCCACAATGGACCGCACTTTCGCTCGCCACCGGATCGAATTCGCCGTCGGCATCATCCGGGTAGGACGCAGCAGAACAGTTCTCCGCCAATGCATTAGACGGCTTTTCGGAATTTTCCTCACACGAGCTAAAAAGCAGAGCGCAGATTGCGGTAAGCGGTACAAGATACTTTCCGAGACGCTTCATTTCTTCGACATCTCCTTTTCCTTTTTGGCGATCGTCTTCTTCGTGATTTTCAACGGTTTCTCGATGACTAGCGCAAGGTTTGTTTTGGCGGCTTCCTCGGCTTTCAACCGTTCCAGAGCCTTTCGAGCCGCATCCTGTTCCGCCTTCTTTTTGGACGGGCCTTTTCCGCGACCGTATTCCTCTCCCTGAAACACAACCGTCATTTCGAATACCTTGCAGTGCTCCGGGCCGCTTTCCGAAACCATCTCGTAATCGGGAGGGGGGAGCGAACGGGCCTGCATATATTCCAGCAAGGCGCTCTTGTAATTGATAAAATCCTCTTCGGAAACGACTTCCTGGATGTTCGGGAAAATGTGCCGTTCCAGAAACTTTCGACACTGCTTGATGTCGCTGTCGAGATAAATCGCTCCGAGAATCGCCTCGAACGCATCTTCCAAAAGGCTGTCGCGGTTCCTTCCGCCATTTCTCGCTTCGCCTTTTCCCACGCGGAGATATTCTCCTAGGTTCCAACCGCGCGCGATTTTCGTCAAAGCCTGCCCCGACACGACAACGCTCTTCATCTTGGCGAGATCGCCTTCCGGCAGATGGGGATACGTCTTATACAGATATTCCGTCACCAGCATGTTCAAAATGGAATCGCCCAAAAATTCCAGACGTTCGTTGTTTTCCCAGTAAGGCATCTCCTTTCCCGAGAGCCAGGAGCGATGAACCAAGGCGTGGGCCAAAAGTTCAGGCTTTTTAAATTCATAGCCGAGACTGTTTTCCAAATCGTTTCCCGACTTTTTGCGAAACCACAAAAAGATGCGGCGGATGACGTTTTTACCCTTTTTTTCCATATAGGGAAAAGATAAAAATATTCCATTTTTAGAAATGCGGACGTCTAGGTTTAGGAAACAGGGAGTAGGGATTAGGGAATAGTTCGCAGACGTCTAGGCTTAGGGACTAGGGATGAGGGACGCGGGAAGCGTTTAGCGGGACACGGGATGAGGGAATAGTCCGAGGACGTCTAAGCTTAGGGAGCAGTGGTCAGTGTTCAGTGGGCAGAACCGCAGACGTCTAAACTTTTGGGA
>JBNMGX010000106.1:0-7248 GCA_050872465.1 Hallerella sp. | reverse complement strand
GCTCCCGGTAGGTGGCTTCGTCGATGCGGGCATACTTGGAAACAATCGTTCCGAACAGGTAGAATGCGGAATCCTTTTCGACGCGCATGGAGAAAGGCATATCGAGCGAGTTTGTCCCGGTGAGGACGGAATCGCCTTCGATGTGGGCGGAAAGATCTCCGTTGATGTTGCGGATCGTGTAGAGGTTCTCGCCGGGAGCGGTCTGGAAAACTTCGAAAATCATATTGTCCTCGCCTTGCCAGAAACCCGTGAACACAGGCTTTTCCTTCGTCGAGCAGGAAGCGAGGAACGAAAGCGCGATAGCCGATGCGAAGCACAAAACTTTTTTCATGTTTTTCTCCATTCTCTAGATAAGATAATAAAACATTTGGGAAAAATCTATCTTTCCGTGTATGAGGGCTTTCTTTTTCGGTTGCTTTTTCGCGGTGTCGCTTGCCTGTGCGGAGTGGGGCGCTAAGGATGTCCATGCCCTGCTGTTGAAGCGGACTGCGCAAAAGCCCGGTGTGCAGACGGGGAAGCTCGAACCGGCGCTGGATTCGGCAGGTCTTGTCGCGGTCGCCGAGTTTCATCGGGTGATGGGGGATTCCTACCGCCCGACGATTACGAGTGCAAACGATTTCGCTTGGCATGTCCGGTTTTCCAAGCATTATTACAACAGGGCTTTGGACTTCCGGCTCTTTGACGTTCCCCGGGAGAAGCGTTCCGCACTGGTCCTTTCGATTCGCCGCAAGCTGGGAAATCGCTTCCGCGTCCTGTGGGAAAATGTCGGTCAAAGCGGTGAGCATCTGCATATTGAGCTTTTTGGAAATTAGTTGGGAGAACGGCGGACTTTTATTCTAGGGATTTGTCTGCGGACGTCTAAGCTTTTTCGCCAAGCGAACCTTTTCCGCCTGGCGGCGGGGTTGCGCCTACCCGGCGCGGGGCAAGGTAGGGGGACCTTTCCGAGTTGCGAAGGCCAAGGTCCCCCTTCCTTGCAACCACCCCCACGGCCACGCTGTCCAATGTCATTCCCCGGCTTGACCGGGGAATCTCTGTATGGGATTGAGATTATCGGGTCGAGCCCGATAATGACAGTCAAGCGACTTATTTTATAGCCATTCTTCCAGGAAGACGCAGAAGTAAAAGTTCGCTAGGATGTCTCGAAACCCGCATTCTTTCAAATAACAGCCAAGCTGTTCGTTAGACAGTCAATTCCTCATTCCGCATTCCTAATTCCGAATTCCTCATTCCTGTCTCCTGATTTCTCAACTCTCAACTAAACTCTGTCTTTCGGCTCGGCGATTTTTGCGACCGTGGCATGGACGGCTTCGATTAGATCTTTCGGGGCGATTTTCAGCTGGATGCCGCGCTGCCCGGCGCTGACAAAGATAGTCTCGAACTCGGTGGCGGTCTCGTGGATGAAAATCGGGAACGGCTTCTTGAGCCCGACGGGGGAACATCCTCCGCGAATGTAGCCGGTGAGCGGCGTGAGCTCCTTGAGCGGAACCGTGTCGATTCGCTTGTTGCCCGAAACCTTGGCGAGCTCCTTGAGAGCGACTTCGAAGTTTCCCGGAACGACGCCGATTAGCGGTCCCGTCTTGTCGCCGCGGACAAGAATCGTCTTGAAAACGCGTTCGATCGGTTCGTGGAGCGTTTCCGCGATGTGTTCCGCTCCCAGTTCCGTTTCCGTGACCGGGTAGGGGATGAGTTCATAGGCGACGTGCTTCTGGTCGAGAATTCTCGCCGCATTTGTCTTCTTGACTTTTTCCATGACTACTTGAGACCTTTCAGATAATTTTCGCACCACCGGGGGACGATTTCCGTGGCGACTCCCTCGATGCATGTGTCCGTATTCGGGTCGCTCGGATCGATTTCCAGATTCAGGCAGGTGACATGGGCACCGAAACGCTTCGCGACCTGCTTGAATCCCGCCGCCGGATAGACGACGCTGCTCGTTCCGATATAGACAAATTCTTCCGTGTGGCGAAGCGCGCGTTCGATTTTTTCCATGTAGAGCGGAACCTCTCCGAACCAGACGATGTGTGGACGGGTCGGAGCTCCGCACACCGGGCATCTCGTTTCGAGCGTTTCTTCGCCGTCAAAGGGAAACACGTGCCTTTCGTTCGCTGCGCAGCGGAGCTTTTTCAGTTCGCCGTGCATGTGCAGAACGCGTTTCGAACCGGCGCGCTCGTGCAGGTCATCGACGTTTTGCGTCACCAGGAGAAAATCTTCGCCCAAGACTTTTTCTAGCTTCGCAAGGGCTTCGTGCGCGGCGTTCGGCTTGTACCTGGGAAGGGATGTCCTGAGCTGGCTGTAGAATTTCTTGACGCGGACGGGATCGCGCTGAAAGCCTTCGGGGGTTGCGACCGCTTCGATCGGTTCGTTTTCCCAGAGTCCGCCGTTTCCGCGGAACGTGTTGAGGCCGGATTCCGCGCTGATGCCCGCACCGGTGAGGATGACGACTTTCATTGGCAAAGTCCTTCAAAGAATAAAGCTTCGGCGACGATTCCGCGTTCAAAGTCCTGTAGCCCGAGGCTTTCGTTTTCGCCGTGCGCGTTGCACTCCGGGTCTTCGAGCCCTGTCATGAGGATGGGAATGTCGCCCAGCGTATCGCGGAAAAGCTGCGCTCCCGGAATGGACGCTCCGCAACCGATATACTTGGCCTCGGTCCCGTAGGCTTTGGTCATCGCTTCTTTCATGAGCGCGTAGTAGGGATGCGAAATGTCTGTCGTGAAAGGATTCGCCCCGTCTTCGGGAATGAGGCTGAGCGTGAGACCGTCGGGGCAGTTCTTCTTGAGATGTTCTTCGAGAAGCCTTGTCGCGCGTTCCGTCTGCATTCCCGGAGCGAGCCGGATGCCGATGCGCGCGTAAGCGGAATCTTGGAGGACGTTTCCCGCCTGGGTCCGCGAACCCGCTTCGAACGCTGTGACGACGAGGGATGGTTTACGCCAGAGCGTTTCGAGAATCGAATCCTTGCCGCCGAGAATCTTTGTCCCGGGAAGCATCCCCGATTCCTTGCGGAAAACTTCTTCCGTGTAGCGGAGCGCCCGGTAGCTTTCGCGTTCCTCTTCGGTCGGTTCCGCGATGCCGTCGTTAAAATGTTCCACCAGAATGTTCCCGTCCGCATCCGTGAGCGAAGCTACCATCTTGCAGAGCGCCTGCACCGGGTCGGGAATGGGACCCGACCAGGAACCCGAATGGAGCGGAGACTTGACGGATTTGACGATGACGGAAACGGCGGACATGCCTCTGAGCGATGTCGTAATCGACGGGGTTCCGGCGGCAAAGTTCGATAGGTCCGCAATGATGACCGCATTCGCCTGGAGAAGCGCCTTGTTGTTTTCGAGAAGTTCCCCGAAGCCCGAGCT
Source organism: Hallerella sp. (assembly GCA_050872465.1). Taxonomy (GTDB): domain Bacteria; phylum Fibrobacterota; class Fibrobacteria; order Fibrobacterales; family Fibrobacteraceae; genus Hallerella. The sequence goes on along the minus strand of JBNMGX010000106.1, from coordinate 3,901 downwards.
GCCGCACTCTTCTTCGCCCTCGATAAGAAACTTGACATTCGGCATCCTGTCGCCGCATACCGCAAGCGCCTGGGAGACGGCCGCGATGTGCAGGATGATTCCCGACTTGTCGTCTGCGGCGCCGCGACCGTAAAGGCGTCCGTTCCGAACTTCGGGAGTAAAAGGCGCGCTTTCCCAGAGAGCCTCCCGCATCGTCGGCTGCACGTCGTGATGCGCATAGAGAAGGATTGTCGGATTTTCGGGATGCGTCTTCAGCTCGGCAAAGACGGAAGCGCGTCCGCTCCTTGGCGAAAGAAACTGCGCATTCGTAAAACCGTAGCTTTCAAAAAGAGCCTTGACCGCCTGGGCGGAACGGCGGACTTCGTTCTGGTCGAAATGGTCGAAGCTGATGGACGGAATGCGGATTAGGGCTTTCAGGAGTTCGACGTAGCGCGGAAACATCTCGTGGATGCGCGCCGGTAAAGTTTCGTTCATGGGGGATTCCTCATACCGGTGAATTGTTTTTTGTTAATTTAATCAAATATGGCAGGCTTTAACAAAGATTACGACTATAAACTGTCGAAAGGTGACAGGCTTCTCGCGGCTATCCGGAGCGTCTTTCGGAATTCGCCGGAATTTCGGCACGATTCCCTGAAGCACGTGGCGCGCTTTGCCCCTTACATTCCCTTTCTCGGCGGCAGACCGAACCTTTGCCCGGAATTGAAAACCGTCATCCGGTTTCGGGACGGAAGCCTGCCGATTACGCTCGCCTCCCCGATCATCCTCGCGGCGGGAGCGAACAAGACGGCGCACCGGATTGCGGACTATGCGAACCTGGGATTCGGCGGAATTTCGGTCGGGACGGTCACCAGGCATTTTCGCGAAGGAAACACGCACCGTCCGCGCATCGGCTTTTTAGAGCGCGACCGCGCAATCTACAACAGCATGGGCCTGAACAACGACGGAGTCGAAGCGATTGTTGCGCGGGTCCAAGGGCAAACGGACGCAGCGCACCGGAACGGACTTTCCGTGGGAATTTCTGTCGCGGAAACCCCGGGCCTCCTTTCGGAAGAGGAAAAGCTTGCCGATGTCCTCGAATGCTTTGGGCTTGCGTATCCTGCCGCGGATTACATCGAAATCAACGCGAGCTGTCCGAATACGGGCGAGAACCGTTTGGATCTCGATACGCGTTTCATCGAATCCTTGTTCTGCGAAGTGATGAGCTTTCGAAGTGCGCAACCTGTCAAAAAAGCCGTCTATGCGAAGCTCAGCCCGGACATGACGGACGAGGCTCTCTCGGCGACGCTCGACGTGCTTTCCGGTCTAGGTGTCCACGGTGTGGTCCTCGGCAATACCTACCCGACGAAAAAGCTCGGTGCGCTTTCGACAAAGACACGCTACGAGGACTTGAAGGTTCTTCGCGCGGACGGCGACAAGGGCGGACTCAGCGGACGACCGCTCTATCCGAACACGTACCGGATGACAGCTTTTGTCAAGGACCGTTTTCCGCAGCTGAGCGTGATTTCTTGCGGCGGAATCGACCATGGAAAAAAAATTTTCGACCTTCTCCGTGCCGGAGCCGACGCCGTGGAATGTTACAGCGTCTGCGCGTTCCGCTGGATGCCCGCTCACGCCATGCGAAGGGAACTTTCCGCGGCTCTCGCCGAAGCGAATCTTTCGAACGTGATGGACTTGCACACAAACTAGTTTTCGATGCGCGCGCTTCTCGGATTTTTTTTCGTTTTTGCCTTTTGCGCTTCCGCCCATGCCGGCTTTTTTCTCGAAAGGGACGCCGTCGAAGAGGAAGCGAAGGCTCTCGACGTGGAGCGGGGACTTGCGCTTGGCGGGGGAAGCTCGTTCTCCTTTTATCTGGGGGCTTTGGACATCGCGCTCGAAGGGCTTCTCGCCTACCGTTTCGAAAACGATTTCGGTCTGGGAGCAAACGTCTCGCTCGGAATTTCCGAGCCTGTCCACGAGGCGGACATGGAACTTGACCGCTATGTCGGGACGGACGATTTTTTAGGGATCGGCTCGGGGGCGGTATTTTTCGAAAAAGACGGGAGCTACCGCATAGCGCCACGCATTTTCGTGGATTACGGGCGGAACATGAAGCCGTGGCCGCGCGCCCGCTTTGCGCTCCAGGCGAAAATCCGGATTTCGTATCTGATCGGCGAATCGCTCGGACGGAAGGAATCTTTCACGACTCGGACGGCGAATACCGTGTTTTCCGGGCATTTTGCCCTTGTCTTTTTCTAGAGGTATCAAATGTCGAATTTCTTGAATCGTACTTTATTCTGTCTGCTGTTCCTTGCCGCGTATTCCTTTTCGGCGGCGTGGCTCGGCATCTCGTTCAAGTCCGAACCGTATCGGGACCAGATAGCCCTGAAAATCCAGGGAATCCATCCGGGCTCTGGCGCTGTCGGAAAGAACGTCCAGCCGGGAGACCTGATCGTCGGAATCAACGGCAAAAAGATTACGGAAGTGAACGTGGTCAAGTCGGAACTTTCGAACGCCAAGGCGGGGACAGGGGTTTCGCTCGAACTCTTGCGCGCCGGGAAAAAGTTCACGGCAAAGGTTTCGATGACGGAACGCCCCGACGACATTTCGAGCCTGACCGGTTCGTCGATCGGGAGCAAGGCGCTAGCGTTCGAAAAGAACTTTTACCGGAACGGCGAAAAGCGTAAGAAAAAGCCCAAGGTGACGCTTCTCGACTTCTGGGCGACGTGGTGCGGACCGTGCCGCATGACGCTTCCGATTCTCGGGCGGCTTTACGAAAGGCTCGGCGACCGCGGCCTCGAAGTCATCGGAATTTCGAGCGAAGCGTCGGGCGTCCTCGAAGATTTCTACCGGGAACATCCGTCGCCGTATCCGCTCTACCGCGACGCGACCCAGGAAATGTGGCGCCGCTACGACATCTCCGCGGTTCCCACGCTGATGCTCCTCGACGAGAACGGCTACATCCAGAAGGTTTGGCCCGGAGCGCCGAACGAGCGTGCCCTCGAGCAGGCGATTCTCGACGCGATGAAATAATTTTTTATACGGTGTAAAACATTTGTAACTAGATGGAGTCTCCGATGCCTCTCGATAAAAGTTTGCAGAACGCTTTCAATCTGGATGCGATCCTCTTTAAGTGCAGAGATATTCTGCGTGCGGCACGCAACTCCGGCTCTTTTTTTGAAAAGCGTGATATGATGCTGACGCTGGTGTTCCTGCGTTTTATCGGTGAAAAATATGAGGACGGCGTGGAGAAGCTCCGCCAGACCTTGCTGGAACAGGGACTTGACCCGGACGATGAAAATATCCGTGCGGCGTTCTTTGACGATGCCACCTTTGCGGACGGCACCTACAATCTGCCGCCGGAGGCAAGATGGTCTACCATCATCAATACGCCTGCACCCAAGCTGAATGTAGCACTGGACAATGCACTTCACAGCATTGCGGCAGGCTCTAAACAGCTGAAAGGCTGCTTTGTGGAGGGTACTTTTACCACCCGCAACCTTGCCGCAAACGACATCAAAAAGTTGATCGATGAGGTCAACAAAATCAGCCACAAGCTGTTTGGCGAAGAAAAAGACCTGATCGGTCGCGTATACGAATACTTTCTGAAAGAATTTGCGGTCAATGCCACCAAGGAGGAGGGTGAGTTCTACACGCCACATGATGCCGTACAGCTTATCGCAACGATGATCGAGCCGTATGACGGCACGCTGTATGACCCGTGCTGCGGTTCCGGCGGTATGTTTATCCAGAGTGCGGCACTCGTAAAATCCAAACAGGGTGATATCAACCGTATCAATGTGTACGGACAGGAAAAAGAGCCGGCCACCTATCGCCTTGCCAAAATGAACCTTGCTCTGCGCGGTATCAGCCATAATCTTGGCGAAACCAGTGATTCCAGCTTTCTGAACGATCTGCACAAGGG
>JBNMGX010000105.1:0-7322 GCA_050872465.1 Hallerella sp. | reverse complement strand
TCAGAGCTTAGATCTGAGATTTTAGAACTTAGAGAACTCTGTTCGCTTCAAGTTCCCTCGTCCCGTGTTCCGCTAAACTCGTCCCGAAAACTTAAATGTGCGCGGTTCTAAGCTCTGATTATCAGGCTTAGCTTGACAAGCTCGCTAACCGGTCATTGCGGCGCATCGCTCAACGTGTCATTGCCGGGCTTGCCCCGATAATCCGTCCTCAGTTCTAACCTATAAACAGCGTGGCCTAGGGGGTGGTTGCAAGGAAGGGGGACCTTGCCCCTCGCCGGGAAGGCGCAACCCCGCCAGCCAGGCCTGCCTGTCGGCAGACAGGCGGGAAAGTTCGCTTAGCGAAAAAGCCTAGACGTGCAAACGTCAAAACCTTTTGGCCGGAAACAAAACGTTCGCTTTGAAATTTCCTCTTCCCATGTCCCGCTTCTCGCTTCCCGAAAGCCTAGACGTCCGCAGTTTTAAGTGTCAAACTCTGAACAGCTTACTCCTAATTCTTATATTATCCCAATCATAAAAAAACGAGGAGTGTTTATGAATCTTTTTACAGAATCGCTGGCGGTCCTAGGACTAGCAAGCGCAAGCATCTTCGCCGGGATCAGCTACAGCCCGGTAACCGAAGGATCCACGGAATCCGCGCAAAAGCTCTACAACTTTCTGGCCGTCAATTACGGTGTAAAGACCATTGCCGGCATCCAAACGGGAGACGTAAACACGGCGACTTTCAAGGCCTTGCCCGATGTCGATTTCTTCTATGTCCGCACCGGAAAGTATCCCGCTCTTGTCGGTCTAGACTTCCTTTTCGCTACCGGTGTCAAGGCTAGCGATGACTGGTATCAAGGGTACACCCGAAACATCATCGATGCGGCAAAGGACATTTGGGCGCAAGGCGGTATCCCGGCATTCACCTGGCACTGGAAAGACCCGAGCGACCAGGTTGACGAATTTTATGCGACACAAAAGGCTGCCGGTGAAGGAAAATCATATACGACCTACGATTTTACGCAGGGATTCACCGACCCGAACTGCTCGGGCTCGGCAAACTGCACATGGAACACAAATTCCACCACTTACAGCCAGCTGAAAAGCGACATCGACGAAATTGCCGCCTACTTTTTAGAACTCCAACAGGCCGGAGTCGCCGCCATTTTCCGTCCGGTTCATGAAGCTTCCGGCGGATGGTTCTGGTGGGGAACCCGCGGCGGAGCCGCCTTCCAGGCTCTGTACAAACTAATCTACGACGAAATGAATGCGCAAGGCGTGAAGAATCTCGTCTGGGTCTGGAACCCCGAATACGCAACCGACACGGATTGGAATCCAGGCGAATCCTATTACGACATCATCAGTCTCGACATCTATGAAGCCTATGACTATTCCTCCAAGTTCCTTTCCGCGCGCAAGGAACTGGAAACAAATTTCGGTTCGGACAAGATTTTTGCCATTTCCGAAAACGGGCCAATCCCCGACCTTTCCGTCATGGCGGAAAACAATAGCCGCTGGTCCTGGTGGATGCCGTGGTACCAGACCTGGGACGGAAATTTCCTGGACCAGACCGTAAACGATGTCTGGAAAGCGAATGTGAAAAGCCCGTGCGCGACTACGCTCAGCGAGATGCCCGGCTGGGATAACTACACGATTTCAAATACACCGGTCGCTTCCTGTGAAGTCGGCTACAAACTCAAGGACCTGGACACGGTTCGCGTCATCGAGGAATTTTATCCGGGTGACACGGCAACCAACGGATGGCTGCGCGTCAGATTCAACACACCGACAGGTGACACCGCTAGAGGCAACGTTATCATCGGAGACGGAAACTATGATCTGTCCGCAGAATCCAAAATTACCTTGAACGTATTCAATGGAAACAAGCTTGCCGGCATCTGGTTCACGATCGCATTCCTCGGGAACGAATCCACAGGTTGGGCCTGGGCGCAGCCGGACGGTTGCTGGATTAATGCAAGCGACTCCACAATCTGCGAAATCGATCTCGCCACGACAACGATGGATGGAACAGTCCTCACCGGAAACGACTACACGAATTTCATGGGCAACATTTCAAAGATCTACATCGAAATTTCATCGCCAAACTATGCCGGTTCGATCTTCTTTGACAATGTCCGTATCGGAAACAACGTATTCGAAAGCTTTAACGATCCGAAAAAGAGCTTCAAGGTCGATCAGGCGAAGAACCTCTTTATCACCGAAATCATCGGTATGGGGAAAGCTCCGACCGCAATTGCCGCCAAGGCTTCGATTTCCAAGATCGGCATGTCGTTCCAAAACGGAACGCTTTCCATCATGATTCCCAAGTCCGGCAAGACAAGCATCGCCCTCTTCGACGTGACGGGTCATCAGGTGAAGAGCTTCAACCAGGGTTCTCTCTCTGCTGGCGAACATCAGTTCAACCTTTCCGGTATTCCGCAGGGCAACTACATTCTTCAGGTGAAAGGCGTAGGCTTCTCTTCGGCTAAGTCGATTCGCATCAAGTAAGTTTGATTGCAAGACTGTCGAAAAGAGCTTCTCCAAACGGAGAGGCTCTTTTTTGCATAAAAGGTTCTTTGTTCGCAACGAAACTCTACTGCACAAGACGCGACCGGCATCCGCCTCTCCTCTCGGCTCGCGGTGAGCAAAACTTTACCTTATAACTTTCTTTGAAGTTTGCATTCATACGGCTCAAAATTTATTTTAAGCACATCAAGGAGTTCCCATGATCCCGATGATCAAAATTTTTACCGCAGCCACACTCACTTTTGCAGCCCTCGCTTCTGCTGAAACGCTCCGTTATGAAGCGGAAGACGCAATCCCTGCAGACGATCACAGTGCAGAAATCGTTTCTGACGCCAATGCTTCTGGTGGAAGCTACGTGTCGATGAAAGAAGGGAACCTTTTGTTTACGGTCACGGTATCGGCAGCCGGTTTTTACACGCTTTGGACAAATTATCAACTGCCTACAAAATCCGGCAGCAAGGTTCAAAATCTGACGGTGAACGGAAGCTCCGCCGGGCAAATTTCCTTTGGGACATCGGACACTTTTACCACCATCAAAGGCGCCGGCAAAATCAAGCTTTCCGCCGGAACGAATACAATCGGCATCGTAAAATCCTGGGGCTGGGTCAATTTGGACTACATTGAACTTACCGAATACGAAGAGACTCCTTTTACCATCAATAACGCGCCTGTTGACCCAAAGGCAACGGAAAGCGCCCAAAAGCTTTACAGCTTTCTCTACCAGAATTTTGGCAATCACGTCATTAGCGGTGTCATGACCAACGGCGTCTTTTTGAACGACGGGAAATACACCACCTGCGATTACACGAACCAAACGGAACTCGCTTACATCGATAGCGTTTCCGGCAAGAACGTGGCCCTCGTCGGTTTTGACTTTTTGCATGCGACAGGCGTAAATTCCACAGGCGATTGGCACAAGGGTTACACCCATGCCGCCCTCGAAATGGCAAAGACCGTTTGGAACGCAGGCGGCATTCCAGCTTTCAACTGGCACTGGAAAGATCCGGCAGATTCCGTCGAAGCGTTCTACACCGAATCTAGCGGCAACACTCCGTTCACCATTTTCCACATCGGTCGCGCCTACGATACCACAACAGGGACCTGGCTCACCGACAGCGATGATTACAAGGCGATTGTTTCCGATATTGAAACGATTGCGGATTCGCTCTTGACTTTGCAAGAAGCAGGCGTCGCGATTCTTTGGCGCCCGCTGCACGAAGCCTCGGGCAAATGGTTCTGGTGGGGTACCGACGGTGCCAAGGCATGCGTCGCCTTGTACAAGCTTATGTTCGATATTTTCACCAACCAAAAAGACCTCCACAACTTGATTTGGGTCTGGACAACCGACGAAGCGGGCGACGCTCTCGACTGGTATCCGGGCGATGAATATGTGGACGTTGTCGGGCGTGACTATTACTACTATCCGCGTGAAGCAAACCATTCGAGTCTCGTGAGCAGTTTTGAAACGGTCAAGGACATTTACGGGGCAAAAAAGATTATCGCCCTGAGCGAAAACGGATCCGTGCCAATGCCCGACAGCATGAAGAATGACGGAGCGAACTGGAGCTGGTTCATGCCTTGGTATGGAGATTACGCGATGCCGAGCTGGGCAAACGACAACACGGACGCAAGCTGGAGAGAAGTGATGAACAACGAGTACACGATTACGCTCGAAGATATGCCAGGCTGGGACAATTACGTTGCAGGCATTCAAAAGGCTTCTGCGAAGTCGCTGAACGCGTCTTTGCTGTTGCAGGGCAATCAGCTTTACGTGAACTGCAATCGCGTTTCTAGCGTCGCCATTTTCGATGTACAGGGCAACCGAGTACTGAACGAAAAAGTCTCGGCGACAAGCGCGGCCCTGAACTTAGAAAAGCTTTCTCGTGGAAGCTACGTGGTGCAGATTCGCAGCGGCAACAGTCAGCAGTCACTGCCGATTTCGCTGCGGTAAAGCAGGGAAAGGCTCCCGATTCCATTTTATAAGTTTTATCACGGATGCCCGTTTTTTTCTTGGACATTTCCTTGGTCAAGACCGTACAAACCGGAATTTTAAAACCAATTTTGACAAAGGAGCCCGTAATTCACTTTTTCAAGATTTCGATGAAAAAGTAAAACATCAGACATCATTTTTTCAACGAATACGTCCTATTCTTATTTGCTCCGTTGGGAGTAATTTTGCCTTCGTCCACAAGTTCGGAAAGGTAAACCTTCGTGCGAGATATTTTCAAGCCAATATAAGCGGATATTTCCTGAGAACGTGCTTCATCATGTTCTGTCAAGTATTTGACGATCCGGTTCTTAAATTTTTTCGTCTTTTTATCGCCATTTTCGGGAATTGTGGGCAATTTATCGCCACTTTTATCGCCATTTTCTGCATTTATCGCCGTTTTATCGCCACTTTTTAAATTTATCGCCGTTTTTTCGTTATTAGAGTGGCGATAAAAATTCACTCGGAACATGTCCCCGATTTCGGTGAATTCGGGGCGAGCCACGCCATATTCCTGACACATCGTATTAATTCGCTGGAAACCGGAACCCCATCCTTCTAGAACATGAACCTTTTCCAAAGTGCGGGCAAGAGTCTTGTTACGGATAGACGAGCGACCGCTCAAGGCCTCTTCAAGAGTTAGCGTTCCATAAAGACTCCCCGGCGAAGAGATTTCCACGCGGTCATCATATACCGCCACCTGCACACTGGAATTCATTTGATAATTCCTATGGATTGCAGCATTGATTATTAGCTCTCGAATAGCTTTCGGCGGGAGTTCGTACTTTTCATCATGAACGACCCCGTTTATTTCGATGGCCATATTCAGGTGGTTGAGAACGAACTTGTAAGCATCGTCAATTTGCTTGCAGAGCGGGCCTTCGTAATCCTTCTTATCCAGAAAGTCGGCTCGCATAGTTCCACGGAATCGAGCACACTGAATTCGCGAGGTATATTCATGCTTACCCAAAAGAATCGCCAGAGCATTCGTCGCCTTGTCATGCGAACGACCTGTCAGAAGATGCAAGTTTTCTAAATCCGCTTTTGTAATTTTACGCTTGGCCCTTTTTGAAAAGTCCTTGCAAAGAAATGCTATATCGGCATCGGTCACCTTGAGCGAATGATACGGGAGTCCATCGTAAGAAACATTTCTCCCGCGATTTTCAAGTTCCGAAAGTGCCGCCAAATCAGCGTTACGAGTAGTGGCTCCAAGGCGGATATACGTTCCGTTTTCTTTCCCCTGTGATTTTATATAATATGGCGTTGCCATTCCGGGGAAAACCTGCACTATCAGGAGCTGCGCGCCCTCGACAATTTCCGCCGTAATGTCGAACATTATCTGCGGTACGCACATCTGCGAAATCTTATCGGCAATACTATCCTTGAGTTCGAACAAGTCGGCTTTTTTGGGGATGCCAATAAACTCGCGACGATTATTCACGCCGATGACGAATTTACCGCCGGCGCCGTTTGCAAAGGCGACAATAGACTTAATCCACTTTACGGAATCTTCGGGCAATTCCACCTTGTATTCCAAGGTGCGACTCTCGCCATTCAGAATTTCTTGCTGTAAAGACATTCGCATTTTCCTCAGATTCTTAAAATTACTCCGTTATCCCATCAAATATTCTCTTCATACTTATCGGTTTCTCAAATAATCCAATATCATAAATGGGATTTAGAATACTATTATCATTTGTCACCTCCCATTTTCTTTTTTTTTATCATTTCCATCAAGTTTTTTGTCAATAACACGCGATATTCTTTTTCAATACTATATTCATAAGGTTTAAAGAAATGTTTCCATTTTTCAAGGCCTCTTAAATCAAGTCCATACTTAATCAAATCCCTTACAATATTGAGTTTTACATTCTTCCCATTTTTATCTGCATAGGATACTAAGTTCTTTACACAACCATAATCACTTCCACGCACATCAAACTCAATGCAAACTCCTTTGGCATTATCGCCATAAAGCCTCCACATAGTTAAATCGTCAGCCAAAGTTGAACATGACGAAATGAATATGTCATTTTTTTTCTTCATGTAAATATCGTAAATAGTCGGGACCAACATAATCTTCGAAATAATCTATTTCTGTCGGATCATTCATTCCTACAATACAATTAAGTCTATAAGATTCATTCTTTAACGTTTCAAAAAGAGAGGAAAACGATGTATATCGATAAACAGAAGAAAAATCTTTTTCAGACGAAAGAAGATTATTAAAAAAAGACTCCGTATCATTTTCCTGCAAATAGCAGGGACCATTCTCATCCTTCTGTATCCGTGACGAAAATCTCTCTAAGCCATTTTCCTTCAAGCACGACTTAATTTTATCAAGTTCGTTTTCATACATTCCCCAAAATCGGCCATCAGTTATTTTATCTATAACTTTTGATATACTTTTTTCCTGATAATTAGAATATTCTCCATTTTCTTTCTCCAATATATCACATATATCCTTTTTAATTACAATAAAAAATCTACAGGAAGAGACTCGTTCGAACAGAGCTCTTGACTTTTCCAATTCAAAATCTGTGAATTTAGAACCATCAATCTCTGCTTGGATAATGGCATGCAGAGCATTATTCCTATATATAGTCAAATCAGAGAAACATCGTTTGTCAAAACAAACTATTTTATAGGAGTCGGGTAATGAATTTTTCAAAAGATACATTATTTCATTTCACTAGTGTCCACTAAAAATTTAACATAAAAACAGGTCGTTGAAAAGGTCGAAAGTGTTTTCCTCGGCATTTTTCTGTTTTTCGGGTCCTTTTGCAGTCAGAAGTTCCTGAAGTGTGGTCTTGTCGGTCAGCGAAATTCC
>JBNMGX010000104.1:0-7379 GCA_050872465.1 Hallerella sp. | reverse complement strand
TTTGGATACGTCTCCAAATTTTTCTTCTACGACGAGGAACGCGAAGAACCGCTCGAAACCAAAAACGTCTCGACCGGAGACACGCTCCGCTTTTCAACGCTCGCCCTCCGAACGGAACCCTCCGACGCAAGCAGCAACGCAGTCTGGTATATTTCCTGCGAGGATTTGGGCCTCATCCGTTCCGCCTACACGGAAAGCAGCTGTTCAAATTACGGGCCGGAACAGCTCATCGGGGCGACGAACATCGCCATCACGACCGACCCGAACAGCGCAGGCGAAATCATCCACCTGATAGCCCAGAGCCTTGCCGACCCCCATGCGCGCGATACTTTAAATGTTTTCATCAGCGATTCCGAAATTCCGTAAAAGATTTTCTATCTTTGGAAATCCCGGGATGTCGTGCCAAGCTCTGCCAGCATCTCCGGTTTAACGAAAGAGCTTCCTTTCGAGGTAACAATGTCCTATCGTGGACCCAAAGCCAAGGTCGCCCGTTCTCTCGGGCTCGCCATCACCCAAAAGACCCAAAAGGTTCTCGACCGCCGCAACTTCGGCCCCGGTCAGCATGGTCAAGATCGCAAGAAGTCCGCTTCCGTTTACAAGCAGCAGCTTGTCGAGAAGCAGCGTCTTCGCTTCACCTACAACATTTCCGAAGCCCAGATGGCCAAGACCTATGCCGAAGCCAACCGACGCGAAGGTTCTGCCGGTGACAACCTGATGATCCTTCTCGAAACCAGACTGGATGCGATGGTCTATCGCATGGGTTTTGCCCGCACCATTTTTGCCGCTCGCCAGTATGTCGCCCACGGGCACTTTGCCGTGAACGGCGTCCGCAGCTTCTCCCCGAGCCGCCTCATCAAGGCCGGCGACGTGATTTCCGTCCGGGAACGTTCCAAGAATCACGTCCAGATCAAGGAAGCCCTGGAAAGCGCTCCGACCCTTCCGGAATACGTTTCGGTCGATAAGGACAAGATGGAAGGCAAGCTCGTCGCGACCCCGCTCCGCGCCCAGATTCCGGTCCAGCTCCAGGAACAGCTCGTGGTCGAATACTACAGTCGCTAACGTCCTTTTTCCTTTTCATTCAAAATTCAAACAGCGGATTTCTTCGAAATCCGCTGTGTTATTTTAAAATTTTACTTGATAACATTAAACATGAATAATTAAGACTTCAATCCTTTACGCAGCGAACGGGGGTCATCATTCTAGCACGCTCTGCGCCGTCATTGAGCGACCTATGAAAAGTTACGCTTTGATTTTCTATCGTGAATTTTACAGATCCATAAATAAAACCTAGCCGCCCTATGTAGCCGTCATCTTTTGTGATGAACTTTCCTGGCCTGATCTCCATAGGAGAAGGCAACAGGGCAAAGCCGCAATCGTCCGTTCCATTAGAAGGGATTCCGGGGTTCAGGGAAATCCAGCCTTCCGTCGCTTTCAAGTGCAATCCGGCGCTATCGACTCCCCCCACAGTATCTAAAAGCTTTAGAAATTCGTCTTCGCTCGGCAAATGCCATCCCGAGGGGCAAATCGTCAAGGCCAATGTATCTACGTAGAGACGTCCTTTTGAACAAGCCGAATCCGCACAAAACGAAGGACAGCCCCAAACTTTATCGCACGGCAAGCCATCATTGTAATTCAGGTTTTCCGCCATCCAGACCTGGCTCCCGATTGTCACGTACTTGTATTCCTGTCCGTCGCGAGCATCCGTAAAAGTTCCGCGGTTCGGTTCGCCGTAAGCGTTCAGGCCATCCGCCGGGCAAACGACAGCTGCGTCAAAGGTGTATTTCGGCTCTTCCTGTTCCGATGAAGAACTATTTTCCGAGCATGCCGACAGTGTAAGCATTGCCGAACCGATGATCCATAGAGGCTTAGGAAATTTCATGTTTTTCTCCTTGTGAAAAAAGTTTAAAGTTCAAACAGCGAATCGGGAATTTTGTCCGATTTCCGCATGCGAAGGATTTCGGTCGTTACCACGCTTTCCGTTCCATTTACCATCACCGAGACAGCCATTTTTTTCAGCTTGTTGCTTGCGTCGTAAGTGAAGGTTGTCTGCGTATTTGCCCGGTCCTTTACGGCTTCGATTTTCTCGATGCGCTTCGTTTTGTTGTTGTAATAGACGTTTCCGGCAGGACCTTTTATCAGGTAAATTTCGCCCGACAAGAACTTCGGCTCTTCCCAATCGCCGGAATCGAGCGGGTTGAAATCGGCGTAGGAATTCGGTTGCAACGCCTCTCTGTTATATTCCAATAGCTGCGCCTTGTTCGTCTTTAAATCCACAGTTTTCATTTTATTCCCGTTCACGATGCTGCGCTGGTTCAAGAAACCGCCCCGGATTTCCGTGTAGCTCTTGCCCGTCCCCTTGTTTACGATGTAGATATCGGTCTGCTGGTAAACGCCTAGCGCCTTTACGGAAACGCGAAGGTTCATCTCGACAGAATCGCGGGGAATGACGCCCTCCGTAAGAGCCGTCTTTACCTGTTCCAGGGAGAGGGCGAACGCCCGGGAGGCAAAAAGGACGAAGAACAACGTTAATTTAAAATAGATCATGCTTGATTATCGGTAAAACGAGGATTATTAATAGAGGGTATTCTTGACGCAGCGAATACTTGCATAGCGAAAACTAACAAAGTATCCCATATTGTAAGCGATACCGAAATAATACGTTGCCAGTAAACTTTCAGCGGTAGATGTCCAGTAATCTCGGCCTGTTAAATATTTCGTCCTATTGGCATCGTTATTCGTGTCTATTTCCGACAACGAATTAAAACCACAGTCATCCGTACCGGGACCAAGGCGCTGATTTTCAAAACCAAACATTTCGGTACTTCTTAAGCGATCCCCTTGTCCCCCAACGCTATTTGCCAAAATGGTCCAATCCACTATAGAAGGCACATGCCAGCCGGCTGGGCAGATGGTATCGGTCAATGCCCTGTCCAAAATTCCGGATCTTTCTCCATCCCGATACAAACTATAAAGTCGGCCAAACGTGTCACACGATCCTTCAATTCCCTCTTCATTACACCTATTGTAGGGCGCATCAAACTTCAGGTTTTCCGCCATCCAGACTTGGCTCCCGATAGTCACGTACTTGTATTCCTGTCCGTCGCGGGCGTCCGTAAACGTTCCGCGGTTCGGTTCGCCGTAGGCGTTCAGGCCGTCTGCCGGGCAGACGGCAGCCGCATCGAAGGTGTCTTCCGGTTCCACCGAAGAGCTGTTCTCCGAGCAGGCGGAAAACAGAAACGCAGCGAAAGTTATGCAGGCAAGAGAACGAATCGTCAATTTTTTCATTTTTTTTCCCTTTGTTAGTTTAAAAGTTTCCACGAGAGAATCTCGGACCCCTTGCGCAGCACGATGAAGCTGGATGGGCGCAGGCTGCCGATGTCAACGGTCACGGAATGTTCGCCGACATCCCACGACCCCTTGAACAGCGTCTTCTGCGGCACGCCAACGGCGTTTACCGTTTCAAGGATGTAGTAGCCGCTTTCCTCGATTCTCACATAGATGATGTCGCCATCCCGGCGCATCAGGTCCGCAGAATTTTCCCTAACCACGCAGCCCGTTCCGAACTTCGGCTGTGGCGCATGGCCCCAGAGCAGATTTCCGAGCTTGTCCAAAATCAGGACGGAATCCGCCTCCGCCATTTCGCCACTCTTGAGGTTGTAATGCGAAGGGTCGTCGTCGGCATTGAAGTCGTCGGTCCAGTTCGGGTGGTGCAAGGCGAACTGCACGCCGTTCCCGTAATCGGACTTTTCGCCTGCGTTCAAGATGACATCCTCGTACACGAAGGATGCATAGTTTAAATCTCCGCCCGCATTTATCTTCCTAGCCGAAGCGAATTCGTTCCAGTTGATGTCCAGTTCCGTCTCGGCGGAATCCCTGTAGTAGTAGCGCACTTCGAACCCGTTTATCGGTGCCGCTCCTGTATTTTCCACATACAGGGCAAGATTACTCGCCCGGGTCGAACCGAAACCGTCGTCCCTCGCCATGGCGCGGACACGGATCTTCGCTTTTTGCATCGGGCCGTCTTCATCGTAACAGGCGAATTCGTTGAGCAGGTTGCCGTCGTCATCCAGCAGGGCGATGCCGGTTGCTTCGGCGTATTTCGTCTCTGCGCTATCAATGTAGCTCGGGTCATCGGTGATATCCCAATAGGGGAAGTAACTGTTGGGTGGCGTCAGGCGGTGCAAGCCGATTAGCGGCCCCTGTCCCGAATAGGCCGTCCCGTACGCCGCAATCGCTTCGGTTAGCGTCAGTTCCGCATAGAACACGGAACCAGCATCGTTGACGACGCTCATCGGGGAACCCGGATAGAATGAGAGCGCATTCACGTTTTCGCCTTCCCCTTTGTAATAATAGCGGATTCTGGCATTTTCCAGAGCCTTGCCTGTTTGGTTCCGCAGGTCAAAGCGAATCTGCGCCCATTTCTTGTCATCCACGGTCTCGTACTTTATGAAAACCTTGGCTTTTGGCGAAGGATTACTCCAGGACGATTCGCCATAATTGATTTGATTCGCTCCGATGTTGGCGCTTGAACTTGCCAAGGCCAGTGCGGCAATGCCCAGGTTTCCCAACGGTCGGATTCCGATTTCATTCTCTCCAGTCTTTAAGTACCGGTTGAAGCCTTCTACCCGTTCGCTCTTCCACAGTCCCGTCGAAGCCAGTTTCAATATCCCGATGCTTGTGCCGTTTACGAAAACTTCCACGCGGGATTCCTCGGACAGGTAGTTCCGGTGAAGAAGATAGAGCAAATAGTTGTCCGCTTCCAGATCGACTTTCCAAGTCATGACGCCGTTGTCGTTTGCAGACTTCTGGCGGAGATAGGCCTTGCCCGGTGCCGAACAGGACTGGTCCACGGTCAAGCCGTTCCTGTCGCCAAGCGAGACCGCACGGACTGTCGCGAGATGAATGTTTTCTCCGCGGAGGGTTCCGCTGAAAAGTCCCTGGATTTGCTTATCCGAGAGTGCGGAGGAATAGAGGCGCAAATTTGAAATTTGCCCCATCGCACTTCGCAAACCGTTGTGGGAGCCGATGGAAAGCCTTCCGTTTCCGCCATACTTTAATTCGGAACCGAGAATTATGGTTTCCGCATACTTGCCGTTTTTGTAGAGCGTTGCGTTTTTGCCGTCCACCACTACCGCAAAATGGGTCGGAATATAGGCTTCACGCTTCGTGTTGAAGTAGAACCTTTCGGAACCGACCTGAAGAAAATAGCGGCTGTATGTACCGAGGCCAAAAGTCCACTCGTTTTCCCCGACAAAGCCGAGAATCGACCAGTCGGTCCGCTGGACATTGCCTGCGTTGTAGTAGAATTCAAAAGTAAAGGGGCGTAAGGAATCCAAGGCGGCAAGCTTGTGTCGGCTGCTTGCGGAATCCGCGGTCTTGTACAAGTGCACGCCATACCGCCCGTTCCACGGAGAGTTCACGGAAGAAAGATCCATGTGCATCCGCCGGGAATCGTCCTTTGTCATAACCTCGTAACCGACATCGCCGGAGCCTTCGCCAAACGGATACCACAGAACCAGGGATGACGGGTAGGGATAGAGCCTTTCGGTTTGTCTGACTGCCATATCGGAATTGTGTCCCTTGTCCGAGACAATGACTTTAACCGAAGCCCGGCAACCGACGCAGCCGTACAAATCCTTTGCGTCCAACCTGAAGTCGCATATCGGGGCTAGATTTCCCGGGACGGTCTCGCTCCGAAGAAGACTTCCGCCGAAGAACAGTTCCACGGTTGTCTGCGCCATGCCGCTGCCGGCTTCGTCAATTTCCGTTTCTACATGAATATTGCGCGAGCCATCCTCGTTTTCGAAAACCGCCGTTTCCACGCTTTGGATGACCGGAGCGACAGAATCAAGTCTTACAATCGGGCCGAGCTTCTGCTCCGTATTGCCGTCGATGCCGTAGAACACGGCAGACGATCGGTAGGCGGAATCGAGGTTATTCAAATCCGTGTTTCGGACAATCCACACGATCGGAGATGCAGAGGCTCCGCGATGTTCCGCCGAGATGTCGCTGCCCGCGCTGAGCTGCAAAAGATAGTTGCTTTTTCCCGTACATGGGTAAGGAAATTCAAGCCAACCGTTCGCCGTCCCCATCCAGAGCGTATCCAGCCAGAGGGTGTCCATCAGACCACAAGAGAATGCCTCGATTGTTTCGGAGATGGAATCCGTCGTTCTAACGCTGTCCGCCGTCAGAGAATCCAGAACGACAAACTTCGAGAACGTCCGCGTTTTCGCGTTGATCCTGACGAACGCACAAGAATAGGGATCGTCCGCTTTGCAAAGGTTCAGATCGGAATCGAGGAGCGCCGTTTCCCCTTGGATTTCCAGCGGAACGAGTTCTTTCTTGTCGGCATCCAGCTTGTAGATTTTCAGGTTGCGGTAATCGACGCCATCTTTCTTCAAGGATTGCATGGAAATATCGACAGAAACAAGCGGTTCCTTGTCCTCCGGGAATATGTGCGACGGTAAAATTTCCAGAACCGGACCGACCGGAGTCATGTTCCGGAAGAGGTCGCAGTCACCGCATTCGGTCGGGTCCATCGTTCGCACGGTCACATCCGCATCGCTAGACCAGGCATCCTTGTCGAAATGAACGGAGACGTTGCCGTACATGGAATAGACGAATGTTTCCTTGTCCGCCGTCACCCGTTCCCCGATACGGACATCCAACTGCCGGTAATAGGTTATGTCGCCGGTTCCATTATAGGTCAAAAAGAACGAAGTGTTTCCCTGCAACTGGTTCACGTTCATAGATACTTCTATCGGCTCCTGTTTTCCTTCCGCCACTTTGAATCGCATGCCGTTCTGAATATAGGAAATATTCCAGTCGGCTTGATACGGGACGCTGCCGCGGAGGGTTACGATTTCGCTTTCGCGGGAAGCGTATATGTCCGATGAATTGCGGGTTACGGCAAACCTCTGCGCAACAGAATCGTAGTCAACATTTAGATACGGGTGAATTATCGGGCTTGCATCGCCTGGCAAATTTCTCTTGAATAGGCCGACAACCTCTGCCGACGGATTCTTCGCCCATGCCGAAACGAGGATGGTATCCGCCGGATTCGTACTCTGGGCGACAACGCTTGAAAGCGGGACTGTTTCTCGCTGTTGCCCGTTGTTCAGGCTTTTTTCGGACATGTAAAGCGAGTCCTTGGAGCGATAGAAATCTAGATTGGAAAATTTTAGCGTACCTTTGTTCGCTACCGTAAAAATGCCTGTCTCGGATTTCGAGGAATCGATTTCCCAGCCGCTCGACTTCTCCTCGCCAGATTTCAGCATGTATTTTCCGATTGAAATTTTGCCGAAAAGTTCATCGATTTCGGAAGCTCTCTTTTTCAGGGTAAAAGTCCATGCGCTATCCTTTGCGTTCCAGTCATTTGG
>JBNMGX010000103.1:0-7381 GCA_050872465.1 Hallerella sp. | reverse complement strand
TCAGAGCTTAGTTGAGAGAACTTAGAGCTTAGAACTGCGCACATTTAAGTTTTCGGGACGAGTTTAGCGGAACACGGGACGCGGGGACCTAAAGCGAACTAAATTCTCTCAACTTTTAACTCTTCACTAAGTTCTAAAATCTCAGATCTAAGCTCTGACCATGCTCCAGGATGACCGCTTGAAGTAAAAGTCCGCTCTGATATTCCACATCCCACTTACCGTCAAACTCCTGCTTCCTGAGTTCTGTTTCCTGTTTTTTCCCAGCTAGCAACTATCAACTATTCACTAAACTCTGACGCCCGCTTCCCTTAAACCACTGATTCCTGACAACTTACAGTTCGCTAAAACGTCAATTCCGCATTCCGAATTCCTCATACCTGACTTCTGACTCCTGATTTCTATTAACTCGTCACTAATGACTAACCACTAATCCCATTTCAAAACTACTCGATATTCATCGTCTGTTCGCGAATCGTCTCGACGCTGTCTTTCAGCTGGATGGCTAGCGCCGCGATTTTTGCGCTTTGGCATTTTGTCGCAAGCGTGTTCGCTTCGCGGCCCATTTCCTGCAGGATGAACGTGAGTTTTTTTCCCTGGTTTGTTCCCGTTTCGAGCGCGGAGAGAAACAGCTTGTTGTGGCTCTTGAACCGCGTGATTTCTTCGTTGATGTCGAGCCTGTCCGCGATGATGCTCGCTTCCTGGGTGACGCGTACGGGGTCAAGGCCTGCTTCGCCGACGAGCTTCTTCAACCGTTCCTCGAACTTTTTCTTCCACTCGACGATTCGCTCCGGATCGAGCGTCTTGATTTGATCGAGAACGCTGTCCATCTGGCGAACGCGCGCTTCCAGATCGCTTTTCAGGTTCAGCCCTTCCTTTTCGCGCATCTGCACCAACGCTTTGATCGCCTGGTCGAGCGAACCTTTCAAAAGCTCTTCGGTTTCCTTCTGGTCGGATTCGGAACTGTATTGCAGGACATTCGGAAGGGACAGCACCTGTTCGAGTGTCGGTTCTCCCGAAAGCCCATATTCCTTTTGGATGTCCCGTGCGATTTTTAGGAACGCTTCGACGGCTTCCCGGGAATATCCGCTGGGAATGGCTCCGTCTTCGCCGTCTCCGAGCGTGACGGTCAGGTTCACGGATCCGCGCGAAAGGAACTTCTTGACTTCTTCCTTGAGCAAAAATTCAAGATGGGAAAATGTCTTGGGAAGGTGGCAGGAGATTTCAAGAAAGCGGCTGTTCACCGAGCGCACTTCGACCGTGCACTGCGTTCCCCGCAGCTTGAATTCGTCCTTGCCGTAACCGGTCATCGATATAATTGCCATGCCGCAAATATATCTTAATCACGCCCGCTTGACCATCGCGACGACGCGTTCTGCGCCCAGGTTTACAAGTCCGAGCCTTGCGAGAATCTTGCTCAGGCGGTGTTCGTTTACGGTCACGATCTTTTCGATGACCAAATTTTCCGCTTCGGCGAGCCGCACGAAGTCCCGGTAGGTAAAACAGTGGATGTTCGGCGTCTCGTACCATTCGTAGGGAAATTCCGGGGATTTGGGCATCCGACCGTGATAGCACAGGGCAAAGCGCATTTCCCAGGAGCCGAAGTTCGGGAACGTGATAATCGCATGTTTTGCAATCCGCATGATTTCGCGGAGCATGAGCTTCTGGTTACGCACTTCGGGAAGCGTCCGGTTGAAAACCGCATAGTCGAAGCTGTTGTCGGCAAAGGATTCGAGAGCGTGCAGGTTCAGCTTTTTTTCGATGACGGGAACGTCCCGTTCGATGCACCCGAGAATGTTCGTGAAATCCTTTTCGACGCCTACGCCCGTGACCTTTTTCTTTTGCCAGAGCGAATCGATGAGAAGTCCGTCGCCCGCGCCGAGGTCGAGAATCTTCGCCCCGGCGGGAATCAGCGAATTGATAATCGAAATATCCTTTTCGCTGTGGAACGCTGGTGTGCCCGTTGTCGGGGCGTCCCCGATGCGTCCGCCGAGGAATCGCGAGACCGCCATGCCGAGAGTCCCGCATTCGACGAGGAACCCGTCGTGCCCGAAGTTCGTATCGAGTTCGAGACTTGTCACGACCTTTCCCGTGTTCAGGAGCGCTTCCGTAATTCTCCGCGATTCGTTTGGCGGAAACAGCCAGTCCGTCGAAAGATTCACGTTCAGAAACTGCGCCTTGACATTCTGGAAAGCCTTTTCGAGCGAACCGTATTCCGTCGCGAGGTCAAACGTGTCCGTCGCATGGGCGATATGCAGGTAGCTGTTCGCGTCGAAGCGTTCCACGAATTTTTTCCCCTGGTGGTCGAGGTAGGTTTCGAGCGACGATCCCGAATAGAACTTGGCGGGATTTTCGATGCGGATATCGGCGCGCGTGAAGCGTTTTTCCATCCCTTTTGCGGAGAGATAGGTGATGTGGGCGAGCTTCCTTGCGTTGGAAAGTCCTGTCGCGGGAATTTCCTTTCCGTAGTAGTCGCCGTTGTTGTAGTTCGGGTCCTTGGTGATGACGTCGCGTCCGACGATTTCAAAGCCCAGCGCCTGGGCGGAAAATCCGGGAGAGGTCGCAATCAGAATGACGCGTTCGATGATTTCGGGATAGTAGATGGCCCATTTCATCGCCTGGAAGCCGCCCATCGAGCCTCCGATGACGCAATAGAAGCTTTTGATTCCCAGGGAATCGGCGAGCATCTTCTGGGCGCAGACCATGTCCCCGATCGTAATCGTGGGGAACGTCGAACCGTAAGGCTTGCCCGTCCGCGGATCGGTACTTGCCGGACCCGTGGAGCCTTTGCAGCCGCCGAGAACGTTGGAACAGACGACGAAGAACCTGTCCGTATCGACCGCCTTGCCCTTGCCAATCAAGGCGTCCCACCAGCCGACATGCTTGTCTTCCTTGCTGTAGAAGCCCGCAACGTGGGCGTCCGCGGTGAGCGGCGAACAGATCCAGACCGCATTCGACTTTTCCGCGTTGAGCGTTCCGTAGGTTTCGTACCGGAGGGAAACCTCGGGCAGGGAGTTTCCGCTTTCGAGGATAAAGCCTTCTTTTCCGAGGTCGAGCTTCTTATCGTGGAATTCGACGGGACCGAGGCTGTCTTTATGCAAATATTCGCTCATATGCAAAATATAGAATTTTACAGAAAATCGGGTTTCTTGATTGTTTAGTGAAATGGTAAGGATTCGTTACCGGACGACGAGCGCCGACAGGGAAAGTTCAAGCCCCATCCGGCTGTCGCAAATTCCGTTCTTGATGTCGCTGTCGAGTTCGCCGAGCCGCTTGATGACGCGGCAGAGAAGTTCGGGAGGCCAGTTCATCGCCTTGCGCGGTTCGTTCAGCTTTTTTTCGAAGAGCCACGGATTCGCTCCGAGCTTTGCCGCAATGTCGTTTACGGGAACTTTCCGCCCGAGCAGAGTCCGGATGTGGAGGAGGCGCACCGCGTAGGCTTCGAGAGCCGCGATAATCTGGATGCCTTCCACGCCGGAGTCCAGCAGTTCGCGGAGTTTTTTCGTGTAGGCCTGCGGGTTTCTGTCGCCAAAAGGTTCGCGGATTTCGAATGCGGCGATTTCCCTCTGCGGCGCGATCATCAGCTTCGCCTGTTCGAGCGAAATGACCTTTCCCTGCGGATCGAGCAGTAGGATTTTCTGGAGTTCCGCGTCGATTCTCGCTTGGTCCGTTCCGAGCGCGTCGGCGACATATTCGGCGGCGAGCGGTTCGATTCTCCGCCCGAGATCCGTCTCTGTGTGGGAGGTTATCCATTTCGCCATTTCATAGTCGCGCGGAGACTTGCATTCCTTGATTGTCGCGATTCCCTGGAGCGACTTGTAGAGCTTGCTTGTCTTGAGCAGCTTTTCGAAGTCGAGCAGCATGTTTGCGTTCGGCGAAGTCTTGAACCAGGCTTCGAGCGCAGCGGTATCGTCCGCCTTGAGCGACTCCGCCTTGCGCAAAACGACCGTCTGTTCGCTGGCGAATAGCGAACAGGAATCGCACGCTTCGATGACCGCATCGGCGATGGAGGGGATGTTCGTGTCGTTTCCGAAGAGGATTTTCCTCGCCAGCGGATCGTCCTTGCGGTCGCCTAGCGTCTTTTCGAGGAACTGGCCTATCAACCGGTCCTTTTCGAATTCGCTGTCTCCGATGAGAACGACTATCATCTGCAGTTACTGAACGTCGAGAATTTCGAAAAGGTTCTTGCCTTTGGGCGTGATGACTTCCGCCGTGTCTCCCTTCTTCTTTCCGAGAAGGGCTTTGCCGATAGGGCTCGTAAAGCTGATTTTCCCGTTGATGGCATCGACGCCTTCCGGGGAGACAATCGTGTAGGTGATGTCGCGGTTCGTCTTCTTGTTGCGGAGCTTGACCGTCGCCCCGAACTTGATTTCTCCGCCCTTGCTCGGGTCATACTTGATGATGATGGCGCGTGCGACGCGGTCTTCGAGGTAATTGATGCGCGATTCGATTTCGCCTTGGCGGTCCTTTGCCGCGTGGTAGGCGAAGTTCTCGCTCAAATCTCCCTGGGCGCGGGCTTCCGCAATTTCGTCGATGATCTTCGGGCGTTCGACCTTTTTCAGGTTTTCCAGTTCCTGCTTGAGCTGGTCGTAAGTTTCTTGGGTAACGGGTATATTGTCCATAAAGAGAAATTTATAAATTTCCAGGGCCTGCGACTACGGGCAAAGGATATTCGATATGCTTACGATGTTGAAAGATGGCGGCGTCTGCTCCCCGAAAGGCTTTACCGCTTCGGGCTACACGGCGGGAATCAAGGCGAGCGGAAAGCCCGACATGGCGCTTCTCAAAAGCGAAAAGGCGGCGCGGTGCTTTGCCGTCTTTACCACGAACAAGGTCAAGGCGGCTCCGGTTCTCTATGACAAGTCGGTTTTGGAACATGCGCACTTTGCGTCGGCTGTCATCGTGAACAGCGGGAACGCGAACGCTTGCACGGGGGCGAAAGGTCTTGAAGACAGCGCTCGCACGGCAACGCTTGTCGAAAACGAACTGGGGCTTGCCCCGAAGAGCGTACTTGTCTGCAGCACGGGCGTCATCGGGCACCTGATGCCGATGGACAAGGTCGAAGCGGCCATTCCGCACCTGGTGAAAGGTCTCCATGAAAACGCCTCCGCCGAATTCGGAACGGCCATTCTTACGACGGACCGCGTCCTTAAATCTCTCGCCGTAGAAGTCGAGACTGCGATGGGAAAGGTGACGGTCGGCGGTTGCTGCAAGGGCAGTGGCATGATTCATCCGAATATGGCGACGATGCTCGCCTTTATCACAACGGACCTTGGACTTCCGCTCGACTTCTTTGCGGAGTTCCGCGCGGATATTTCGGATTCTTTCAACGCGATTACCGTCGATGGGGACACCAGCACGAACGATACATGTATCTTGCTTGCGAACGGCGTCTCCGGCATCCGGTACGAGGACCTGTCGATTAGCGAGAAGAGCGAGTTCCGCGCCGCGCTGATGACCGTGATGAAGGAACTGGCAAAGGATATCGCCCGGGACGGCGAAGGTTCCACCAAGTTTATCGAAATCCGGGTCGAAAAGGCGGAAAGCCATGAAGAGGCGCTTCGGATGGCGCGTTTTGTCGGGACGAGCAATCTCGCCAAGTGCGCGATGTTCGGCGAAGACCCGAACTGGGGGCGGATTCTTTCGAGTGCGGGTTCGAGCGGCGTGAACATGGTCGCGGACCAGACGGATCTCTACTTCGGGGATATCCAGGTTCTTTCCGGCGGGCGTCCCGTCGAATGCGACCGGAAAAAGCTCGAAGATGTCGTGAAGCAGAAAGAATACAAGGTGACGCTCGTATTGAATATCGGCGAGGCGAGCGCTTCGGCATACACATGCGATCTGAGCTACGAATATGTGAAGATCAACGCGGAATATACGACCTGATTTTTTGAAGATCGAAAAAAACAGCCGGTTCCAAAGGAACCGGCTGTTTTCATATCGTCCGAAGCTTGGACTAGGCGTTCATCGCGCCGCGTTCGAGCTTGATCGTGAAGTTCGTGATGTCGCAAACTTCGCTCGGTCCCCAGTACTGGATAGGACCCGGATAGGTGTAGGACTCCGTCTTCGCCCATTCGTCGCGACGGGCGGCGAAGAACTTGAACGGGGCGCCGTCGAGTTCGACAAGCGCCTTGCGGATGACGGGCTTGTCCGCGCCGGCGCGGCGTTCGATGTTCATCATCATCGTAATCGGAAGACCGCCGGCAGTCCAGTTCTCGATTCCCTTTGTCAGGTTGCGGACGGAACTCATGTAGCCGTTCATGCCGTTCAGGGCGAGCACGGACGCGGTGAATCCCAGGCTGTAGCAGTAGTCCGCATCAAAGTTCGACGGAGCGGCGCAGCGGCCCTCGTAACCGAAGAAGTGGTTGAGCGCGCTGAACTTGCCCTTGAAATCCGGGCGGCCCTTGAGCTCCTTCTTCACCATTTCGATAATGAGCTTTTCCGTTTCGATGAGCGAAACCTGCACGTTGCCGTGGCTGTCGCGACCGAGCATCAGCTGCGCCTGGATGCCTTGCGGGAGAATTTTCAGCACGTCGGCGGATTCCTTGCTTATCCACTGGCAGAGCTTTTCCACTTTGGCCGCCGTATCGAGTTCGGCGACTTCCGCTTCGTGGTGGGCAAGCGCTTCGGAAAGTTCGGAAATCAGGACTCCGACATCCGGGATGAATTCGAGAAGGCCTTCCGGGATGAGGGCGACGCCAAAGTTCTTGCCCTGGGAAGCACGGAGCGCGACGACGTCTGCGACCTGCTTGATGACTTCCTTGAGCTTCATCTTCTTTTCCTTGACCTCTTCGGAAATCAGGCAGATGTTCGGGTGGGTCTGGAGGGCCGCTTCGAGAGCGATGTGCGAAGCGCTGCGTCCCATGAGCTTGATGAAGTGCCAATACTTCTGGGCGGAATTCGCATCGCGCATGATGTTTCCGATGAGTTCGGAGTAGGTTTTCACCGCGGTGTCGAAACCGAAGAACGTTTCGATGTATTCGTTCTTCAGGTCGCCGTCGATTGTTTTCGGGCAGCCGCAGACGCAGGTCTTTACGCCCTTTTCCTCGAAGTATTCGCCGAGGACGGCAGCGTTCGTGTTGGAATCGTCACCGCCGATGATGACGATTGCGTCGAGGTTGAGCTTGTTCGCCACGGCGATGCACTTGTTGAACTGTTCTTCCGTTTCGAGCTTCGTTCTGCCCGACTGGATCATGTCGAATCCGCCCGCATTGCGGTAGGCGTCCATCTTCGCATCGTCGATTTCGATATATTTGCCGTTTTCGAGGCCGGAAGGTCCGCCGAGGAACCCGAACAGGACGGAATCCTTGCTCACGGACTTGATGCCGTCGTAGATGCCCGCGATAACGTTATGTCCGCCCGGGGCCTGCCCGCCGGAAAGTAC